>DASTQK010000146.1:0-7559 GCA_035761765.1 Rubrobacteraceae bacterium | reverse complement strand
GCCTACTCCTGCGTCTACTGCAAGGAGTGATCTTCCCTCTTAGTCAGCCCTGATCGCTCACTCCTGCTCGCAATTCAGACGGCTCCTGACGTTCCTATGAGGATCTGCCGGTGATGGCCACGAGTTGCTTTGCCAGCGTATCCCAACTCAAGTGTTCGACGCTGTTGTGGCGTACGGTGCTCGAGCACCTCCGCCGCTCGCTCTCTGGCAGGCTCAGGTAATCCGCTAGGGCGTGGGCGAGATTCTTCTCGAACCCGTTGACATCAACGTGGAGATCGAACGGCAAACCCCTTCCGACGATCTCACCTGCCTCCCTGAGGCCCGAGTGGTCGGCAACGAACGGGACGACGCCGCTCGCCGCAAACTCCGCGGCCACGAGCCCGAAGGTCTCCGGGAAGATCGAGGGCACAACCCCGACATCGGCCCTCGGCAGGAGCTTAGCCAGTTCCTCGTGGCGAAGTGGGCCGATAAACTCCACGCTATCTTCCATCCCGACGGCGTCTTCTAGCAGCTCGCTCGATACCTCGAAGTGCTCGAGCGGCCCCGCAGGTCCTCCTTCGAGCAGCTTGCCCAGCTCAGCCAGCCGTTCGACCGTCTTTTCGGCACCCGTGCTCAGGGCACGGGTGAGGGCCTCCAGACCTTCGCGGAAGGTCCCGAAGCCGACGACGAGAAGGCGGGCATCGGTCTCGCGTCTTATTCGCGCAAAGGCCGAGAGGAGGCTGTGGATGCCCTTGGAGTGGATGAGCTTGCCCACGTACACCACAAGGGGAGAGTTGGCGGCGAGAAAACCTTCAAGTCGTTCGCCGGCGTCCCGGTCGTGCGAGCGGGCCTCGTAGGAGCCGGCGACCTTGCGGATAGCTCCCAACAGCTCGTCGACATTCCTGGAAGCCTCCAATGCCTCGTTCAGGGCTGCTCGCTGGTCGGGACCGCGACCAGCGCCACCGTTCAGGCGATCCAGCAAGCGGAGATCCATGGCCTCCGGCCGAAAGAGCGCGGTATCCACGCCGCCAGGGAGGGCGGAGATCCTGGTCGCCAGGTCGGGGAGGTCCTCGGCTACGGTGCCCGCGCTGTCGGAGGAGAGAGCGACGATGTTCTTCGCCCCCTCGAGTCCCTCGCGGGTGAGACGCATGTACTTCTCGCTCTTGCGGGCTACGTACTGCAGGGCGCTGCCGTGGATGATGCTGGTGTAGGGAACGCTGGTGCCTTCGGTGGCGTGGTGTGCGATCAGGGGACCAGGCACAGCGTGATGCGTTACTACGAACTCGGCCTCGAACGCTTCGAGCACCGTCCGAACCGCGGCGGTGTTCTTCAGGAGGTAGTTCTCGAGCTCCTCGTCCGTGAGATCCAAGAACGTCTTTACCCGCCAGCCGGGATAGTCGTCATAGACGTAGACCGGGAGTAGTCCGCCTATCTGCGGCCGGTAGAGGACGCAGCGCCCCGGGTACGGGGTCTCTTGTTCGCCCAGCTCGTCGATCCGGTCCCCGTCCACCACCCCGAACTCGTCCACGAAGTCGTAGGAGAGGGGCTCCGGCTCCTGACACAGGAGGTACACTTCGTAGCCTTTGCGCACGAGGGCGCGGCAGAGATTCTGGACGTAGACGTTGCTGCCGGTGTCCGAGAGCATGTACCCGTGCGTCATGATCAGCTTCACCTTACCGCCCCCGACTCGCACACGTTGCATGACCTAGGCCGCCATTCTCGCACAGCAGGACAGGGCACGGAGAGCCGTTGTGGGCTCGCGACCAGCGCCCGAGCATAGCTTGATCGCTGGGAAAGGAGCGTGACGGCGGTATCTCGGAGCACGCCTGATATTGACGTGGCGCGTCGCCAACTTGCACGATGCTGACGGGTTCTCGGAGAATTACCTCTCATGAAGAGTTGTGACCTCGAGCTCCGAATCGAAGCCGCGACCCGTCTGAATGTGGCCGTGGAGGGGAGACCGGCTGGGGTCTCACGCCTCGCGGGAGGCATGCGCTGAACTCTCGTGATCCGGGGCAGGCCCTCGAGAATTGGGAAGCCGTACCTATCGCCGTTCCGCTCGCGCACGCGGCCGAAGCAGACAGAATAAGGCGCGCCTGGTCTCCTGTTCGGGTTCCCGGGCACTGGCAGCTCGAAGACGCTTTCGGGCCGTACGAGGGGCTCGTCTTGTACCGTTGCAGGTTCGCGCGGCGACCACCCGCCCGCGACGAGATGGTGTGTCTGCGGTTCGGTGGGGTCTACTACTCGGCGCGCGTCTGGCTGAACGGCAGGCACCTGGGCGACCATCGAGGATACTTCGCTGCCTTCGAGTTCGACGTTACCGACGATCTTGCGGAACACGCCGAGAACGAGCTACTGGTAGAGGTCAGCAGCCCAGAGGAGCTCGCGGAGAACGACCGGGAGACCGTCGGGGGGGTGTGGGCTCGGTGGGACGGGTTGGGGCCCCACATAAACCCGGGCGGCATCTTCAGGACTGTGGACCTCCTCTCGAGCGGGAACGTGCGCATCACTTCCCTTGGCGCGACGGCCGACGGTGCGGGGTTCGGACGCGCGTACGTCGAACTCCGCGCCCGCCGAGGCATGATGACCAGGCTGACGGGGGTGGTACGACCGTTGGGTTTCGAGGCCCCGGGCGCCGAGCTCGAGCGTGTGGTGCGCGTGGAGGCGGGCACCAACCGCTTGGAGGTGGGGTTCTACGTGCCGCAGGTCCGTCCCTGGTGGGTGTGCGACAGGGGGGAGCAGCACCTGTACGAGCTGACCCTCGGCTGCGGCGAGGTCGACGCTTCCGTACGCTTCGGCGCGCGTAGTGTGGAGCTGCGCGACTGGAAGGTATACCTCAACGGGGAGCGCTTCTTTGCGCGTGGTATCAACTACGTTCCCACCGACGCCTACCCTGCAATGGCCTCGAAGCAGCGCTTGCGTGCCGATGCCTCCCTGGTGCGCGACGCTGGCATGAACGCGGTCAGGGTCCATGCCCACGTGGCGGAGAATGCCTTTTACGAAGCTTGCGACGAGCTTGGGCTACTCGTCTTCCAGGACTTTCCCCTGCAGTGGACCCACAGGCGAAGCGTCCTTGGAACCGCCGTCACACAAGCCGGAGAGATGGCCAGGGACCTGCGCAGCCATCCTTCGGTCGCGATCTACCTGGCTCACGACGAACCCTTCTACGTAGTGCCACCCGAGAAATGGAGCCTGCCGAGCCTCTTGCGCACCGCTGCCGAGGTGCTCTCGCCGCGCTGGGCGCTGTGGCAGCGGCGGGTCCTGGACCCCGCGGTGGTACGCGCGATCCAGAGGGAGGATGAATCCCGCCCCGTAATAGACGCGGCGGGCCATCCTCTAACGACGAACCACCTGTACTTCGGGTGGTACTACGGGCGCTTCAGGGACCTGGAGCGGGCCGTGAAGTTGTTTCCTGGCCTCTCGCGGTTGCCTACGGAATACGGGGCCCAGGCCCTACCCAATTCGGAGTCGCTACGGGAGATCTGGCCAGCCGGGCAGGCCCCGGATTGGGCGAGCCTCTCCCTGAACTACCGCCTGCAGGCGCAGCGGATGTTGCGCTATGTGCCCTGGGAAGGGGATCGGACAGCCTTCGTCCGAAGGACGCAAGACTATCAGGCCGAGGTGCTCAAGCATGCCACGGAGCTGTTCCGCCGCCGCAAGTACCACCCGACAGGAGGAACGTTCGCTTTTATGCTCAATGACCCGGCGCCGGCCATCTCCTGGTCCGTCGTTGACTGGAGGCGACGTCCGAAGGCTGCATACGAGACCCTGAAGACGGTCATGAACCCCGTCTTGGTCTGCGCCGAGTACCCCCGAGAAAACTACGAGGTAGGCACCAGGCTCTCTCTGCCGCTGTTCGTCGTGAACGACCTGGTACGAGGGCTGGGTGTGACGAGGTGGAGTTGGGAGCTGCTGTTGGGAGGATCCAGCGTAGCCCGCGGCGAGGGGCAGACGCTGATACCGGCTGATTCGGTTCAGAAGATCGGGACGGTTGTGGCCACGCTCCCGGCTTCGGGTCTTGCCCTGCTCCGGATGCGTCTTTTCGGGGAAGGGGTAAGGGTGGGCAACGAATACGAGTTTAAGGTCGGCTATCCCGGGCGTCGAGGTCCATCAACTCCGGGAGCGTAACGAAGCCGAAGCCGCTTGCCTTGAGGGTGTGGATGATGTGCGGAACCGCGGCTACGGTGTGGGAACGGTCGGCCTTCGGGAAGGCGTCGGTGTCCTGACCGTCGTGTAGCAGGGAGACGCCGCCGGGGCGAAGACCGTGCAGGATGCGACGCTCGATGACGTCTGACGGCGGACGGTCCCAGTCCCATGCCATCACCGACCAGCCAACGCACCGGAAGCCGAGCTCTTCGGCGGTCGAGATGACTTGTGGGCCGTACCAGCCGTGCGGGACGCGGAACAGGTGGGGGAGGGTGCCCGTTGCGTCGTGGATGGCTTCCTGGCCACGCTGCAACTGTTCCCTGACCGTGCCAGGACGGCTCCAGACGAGGTGCGGGTGATCGTAGGTGTGGTTGGCAACGACATGCCGGGAGGCGACCTCGGCGGCGAGGTTCGGTTCGCGACGGACGTTGTTCCCTATCTGGAAGAAGGTCGCCCTTACCCCCTCGCGTGCAAGGATCTCGAGTAGCTGTTCCGTGTATGGGTGGCACGGACCGTCGTCGAAGGTCAGGGCGATCACTCGTTCCTGCGTGCGGGCGTGCCAGAACACGGGCCCGTAGAGCCAGGATCGGGGCGTTAACCACTCGTAGGCCATGATCCCGCCAGCCACCGTCCCGACCCCGGCCGCCGCCAGGGTAGGTGCAGAAAGTACCGGGCGACCGGCTGCTGTCCGAATGCCCGCCAGGGCGGCGCCGCCGACGACGATGCCCGCGGCGGCCTGCCAAGCGTGAGCTCGTGGGTGCCTCACGACAACCCGCCCAGTATTAGTTCGGCGGCCGCCCTGGCGGAGTGCGGGCGATGGGCGGCTCGGGCCGCTTCGACCATCCGGCGTCGGTGGTCGAGACTGGTCAGGATTCTTAGCGTCTCGCCCAAAATCTCGTCGGTCGTCTTGACGACTACACCCGCGCCGTAGCGTGTCATGGCCGCGGCATTGTCTTCCTCCTGACCGGGGATCGGATGGTACAGCACCTGAGGCAGGCCCGCGGCCAGTGCCTCCGTACAACTCATGCCTCCCGGTTTGGTGACGAGCGCCACGGCCCCCGCCATAAGGTCCCGCACGCGATCGGTGAATGCGAGGAAGGTCGCTGAATACCCCTCCTTCGCCGCAAGCCTCTCCAAACGCTCGCGAGAACGCTCGTTCGAACCGCAGAGCACGACGAGGTGCATAGCTGCGCTGGCCTCGAGGAGGAGCGACACAGCTCCTTCGAGGTCTCCGCCGCCGAGCCCGCCGCCCATCACGAGCACGACGGGGAGGTCGTCATCCTCGAGCTTCAGCAGGTCGCGTCGAACGCCACCCGGGTCTGCGGGATCCTCGAAGGCAGGGTCGATCGGGATGCCGGTCGCGTGTATCTTCTTCTCCGGCACTCCGAGTTTCACGACGACCTCCGCTGCCGCTTCGTCGGCGACGATGTAAAGGTCCAGGTTCGGTGGCACCCCGATAGCGTTGGGCACGTAGTCGGTCAGGACCACGGCGGCGAAGGCCCGGAGGTTCCGTTCTTTGTAGCTGCCCAGGACGCCAGCGCCGTAGAAGTGCGGGGCCACGAGGGCTCGTGCCCGGGTGCTCTCCACCAGTCGCTCCAGGGTCTTGAGCCCAGCCCTCTCCACGAAGTGCCGATACGAGCCCGGCTGCGTCTTGCTCTCCGAGGAGCGGTAAATCCTGCCATAAGCCGCCGGCCACAGCTTGAGAGATTCCAGGTATACGCTGCGCAGGAGGTGCTCGACTTCGGGCGAAACCTCGTGGGGGAAGTCGATGATAGAACAAGTTCTCTCGCGGTCCAGGAGCGCTATGCCGCGGACCACAGCCTCGCTAGCACGCATGTGTCCGCTGCCTATGGCGCTCGAGAGTATCAGGATGTCGGCTTTTTGTCCTTCCCCGGCCACGGGAGCATTATACTGGGGGCCGCGAAGCTCGGTGCAATCGATGTACTGGCGAACTACGAAGGTGTACGCTCGTCGTCTTGTTCACTCGGCCACGTAGCAGGCGGGTGTTCTCGGGAGAGAGATGCGCCGAGCCGTTTACATGGCATGATAAAGCGTCCTGGGAAGACGGAGAGCTACAAACTGCGAGGAGTGCACTAATGGCGAAGGTAGGGGAGAGGATGGTACAACGCAGCCTACCAAGAGGAGGCCCGAGTCCTCGTCGAACTGCGGCCTGCGTTGAATACCGAGGTCTTTTTCGAGACTCTCTACGGGCTTGCCCGAGACGGCAAGCCCGAGGAGAACGGCGTACCTAACCTCCTGCAGCGGGCGGTCACTCTTAGCGGTATCAATGAGGGCGAGCTCTACCTCGCCAGGCCGCCTATACCGGTACAGAAGGCGTTTCTAGCGGCTCTCGCTCCGGTCGCCATCAGCATGAACCCTGATGTGCTGCTCAACGTACTGCCTGTTCCCGATAGTGTCTCCATATCGCGTATCATGGTCGCGTAACGCACGCTGATCACACAAGGCGGGTTAGAAAAGGTGCGGACCACCACGGATCTCTACAAGTTGCTAGGGGTGCCAAGAGGCGCCACACAGGACGACATCCGTAAAGCACACAGAAAGCTAGTCCGCAAGCACCACCCGGATGCCAATCCCGGCGACCACTCTAGCGAGGAACGATTCAGAGAGGTTCAAAGAGCATACGAAGTGTTGTCGGACCCTGAAAAGAGACGTGAGTACGATAAGGGACTCAGCGCCTCTACCAGAGGTAGTTCCGGAAAACAACGCGCAAGGGCTGGTGGAAGGACCGGAGGGGAGAACGCTGCGCCTCCTGTGGATCTCTCCGACCTCTTGAGGAAGCTGACCGATCTCTCCAGCGAGCGCTCCGGCGCTCGCAAGGAAGGCGGCTTCCAACTGCGTGGTGAGGAAATAGCTCGTCTCGCCGGACTGCTGGGTATGGACACATCTCGCATCGCGGAACTGCTGGGGAAGGACATAGCCCGCCTCTCGAAGCTTGTGGGTGAGAACATAAAGATGAACGCAAGGGTAAATCTTGGGGATGCCCGATCGGACAGGCACCCATCCACAAGTAACAGAGTGTCGGGCGGCAAACAGCCCGGGGCGAGCAACGAGCCACGGGAGAAGAAGGTAAAGGGCCCCAAAGCGCAAGAGAAAGCAAAGCGGGTAAAGGGACCGAAGGCGCGGAGAAGAAGCAAAGACCGCTAACTCGAGACGCATCGGGTACTTCTCTTGTAGGCTCTCGTAGCGCAGGAGGGCTTAGCGGCATCCATATCAGTTGAAATGCGCAAGCACTCCTCCCGATCGCTGCACGCAATAAAGTGCTCCGGCACGATGTGCGGGGACTCACAGAAATCAACTCCTCGAGAGCCTGGCGGGGTAGCTGCGAGGTGAATTTTCTGTTTGTGCAACCCGTTGCGTACACCATGGTTGCAGCGTCCATATATTGGTGCAAATGATCGCGCAACGGGAGTCCG
>DASTQK010000145.1:0-2960 GCA_035761765.1 Rubrobacteraceae bacterium | reverse complement strand
CGAGTGGAGCAGAGGTAGATACCTTACTGTCACTCTGACTAAACGCATAAGTGTTCTTGGTCCGATATCCAGCCACCTATCCAACCGAGATCTTCGATGGTACTGGGCAAAAGCGCAAAAAGTGCTCCTAAGGCGTCTGATAATCCCGAGTAGGAACAAATCTTCTGAGACCTCTGGGATGACGAGACGCAGCGAGAGGTGATGATAGAGAGCCTCGAGGCGTACTCTGTGAGGTCAGGACGGGGAGGCCTCCTTGAGATTTTTGAGGGATGGGCTCACGGAGATCGGAGGCGTCTGCGTCTGTGTGGAGGGGGTAAAGGAAGTTGCCCTAGAAGAAGGGTGCTCGGCTAGACCTTGGCAGGCAAGCGAACCGATCGCTAGAGTGGCACCGTGCGTATATAGAGAAGGGTGCGTCCATCTGGTCTGCGGCGGAAAGGACGCGGGAAGTGGCAAAGGAGGTTCGGTGAGACCAAGGGGCGACTCCGAAGGGAGCACGGCTGCACGACCGTCTGCTCTATCGGAGTCCTGGGGCGGGTTTCCTAGCGTGCTGTTCGCCACGGTGTTGGCGGGCTTGGTCGTGGCGTGGGCGGCAATGAACCTTCTATTGGGTGGGGAGGGGTTTGCGATGCTCGTCTCGGACAAGGTCGTGGGGGGTGAGGAGGCAGCCTCGGCGCTGGCTCGCCTCTTCGCCGCCCTCGTGCTCGGACTGTTCCTGGCGGAGGCCGTAGGTTGGCGTGCACGCTGGGTGGCGGGCGGACTAGTAGTACTGGGCCTGGGACACCTGATATTCGGATACCTGGAACCGCTGATCCAGGAGGATCCCCCAGAACTCAACGAATCGCTCTACGAGAGCTTCACTACCCAGACGCTGGCGTGCTCTCTCTTCATGCTGGGGCTGTTCCCTGGTAGGCCGCCCCGGTTCCTGGTGTGGGCAGTAACGGTGGTCCCGGCCGCCCTGGTCGCCGCTTACGTGCTCATTTTCGAGTTCTTGAACGGGGAGTCGTGGATGCCCCCTCTGGCCCTTATCGAGGACCCCGAGAAGACGATGGACTTCGCTACGCCCCTGGACTGGCTAACCCCATGGCATTGGGTGCTCTCGGCGCTCCCGCTAGGGCTCGCGGCGGCCGCCGTAGCCGGGGCCTTCTGGCAGAGTTACCGAGGACTTCTGCGCAGCTGGTTGCTCTTTGCGATGGTGCTCTTGGCTGGATCGGTCCTGCACGACTATGTTTGGCCTTCTGCCTACGGCGGCGACATATTGACCACCGCGGATGCGCTCAGCCTTGCGTTCGCGGTGGTGGTCGCGATCGGCGGCATAGCGGAACTTCGGCGCGTTGCCCTGGAGCGTGCAGCGCTCTTGGCCAGCGAGCGTGAGCGCGCCCGGCGCCTGAATGAACTCAACGCACTGAGGTCGGACTTCAGCGCGATGATCGCCCACGAGTTGGAGACGCCGATAGCAGCCATCCGCAAGCTCAACGAGATGCTCGCTACCGAGGGAGAGGATTCCGCGACGCACGGTTACGCCACGGCTGCGATCGAGGGCGAGCTCGACGCCCTGACCAACCTCGTCAGAGACGTGAGGGCCGTCGCCGCCGTCGAACGCGAGGACTTCGAGGTCGAGACGCGTCCCCTGCGGGTGGAGAAAGTCTTGGCCGACGCCGAGGCTTACGCGAGCACCCTGCCCGGGCAGCACCCCATAGAGGTGATGATCCAAGGGGACTTCGGGACGGGGGCTTGCGTACTCGCCGACCCCGAGCGAGCCGCGCAGGTCTTGCGCAACCTGCTGTCCAACGCCGCCAAGTACTCGCCCGAGAGTACGCCGATCGAGCTCAGGGCGATCGGCAAGCACGGTCGGGTCAGGATAGAGGTAGCCGACCGCGGCCAGGGTATCCACCCCGAGGATGTGGCCAGGATCTTCGAGAAGTTCGGCCGGGGCCGCGACCGGAAGAGCCAGACAATTCCCGGAGCAGGCCTGGGCCTCTACCTCAGCCAGCGCATCGTCCGGAGCCACGGTTCCGAGCTGACGGTGCAAACGAGGCTTGGCGAAGGCTCGGTGTTCGGATTTGACTTGGAGATGGTGCAATGAGCGGGGAGATCCAGGTGATGATCGTCGATGACCACGACACCTTCCGCGAGCCACTCGCGTTCATGCTGGAGCGAGAGCCGGATCTCACGGTGGTGGCTCGGCCAAGATCCTTGTCCGAAGCCAGGGAGGTTCTCGAGAGCGCGGAGCTTGAAGTGGAGGTGGCCATAGTCGACCTGAACCTTCCCGACGGTTCGGGTACGGATCTCATAAAGGACCTGCGCGCCTCCCGACCCCGAACCAACGCGCTGGTCTTGAGCGCCATCTCCGAGCAAAGATACCTGGCCGAGGCGATAGAGGCGGGTGCGGCAGGGGTCATGCACAAGTCGACGCACATGAGCGACCTCGTGGAAGCGGTGCGCCGCCTGGCTGCCGGGGAGCAGCTGCTCACTCAGCAGGAGATTATAGAGGCGCTACGGTTCATCGGGCGCGAGCGCGAGAGCCACCGCGAAGCACAGGCCTTGGGCGCGAAGCTGACCCCGAGGGAGCGCGAGGTGCTTCAGGCCCTCGCCGAGGGCTTGAGCGACAAGGAGATCGCACAGCGGCTTCACGTCGGCGTGGGAACGGTACACTCCCACGTCGCGAACATCCTGTCCAAGCTCGAGGTCTCCTCGAGGCTGCAGGCGCTCGTCTTCGCCGTGCGCCACGGTCTAGTTACGATCGAGTGATTCCCAGAGTGGATGGGGCAGGGGTGCCCGACCTCCCCTAGAAGAAGTCTCTACTTCTATACGAATTTACAGAGACAAAGATCCCTAATGCTAGCGATGGCAGGGGCGGCGCCAAGGTCCATCATTTGTCTCGTCATGAGACGAACCGCTCACCAAAGGAGGTAAGCGAATGATGAGAAAGGTTTCCATATTGCTCGCGGTTATGGGGTTAA
>DASTQK010000144.1:0-5045 GCA_035761765.1 Rubrobacteraceae bacterium | reverse complement strand
GCCCCCGGAGAGCTCAAGAGTCGGGAAGAGCTGGCCAAGGAGGTCTGGGGGCACGCGGGCGTCGGCTCCTCACGCACCATAGACGTACACATACGCAGGATCCGGGCCGCCCTGGAAGAGAGGTCCTCCTACCAGTACATCCACACCGCCCGCGGCCTCGGCTACCGCTTCGAGGCGAAGGACCGGGCCGGGCTGGGCGCCGGACCGTCATAGATAGAGCCATGCTCAAAAAGCGCGAGAAGGCCGGCCACGTCAGTCCCGACGAGTTACGCCGGGTCAACAAGATCCGGCGCGACTTCGTCGCGAACGTCTCCCACGAGCTGAAGACCCCGGCGACGAGCCTGAGGCTCCTCGCCGAGAACCTGGAAGAGACCATAGGCGAGGACCCCGTCCAGGCCCGCCTCTTCGCGGCGCAGCTCAGAGCGGAGACCGAGAGGCTCTCGAACCTGATCACCGACCTCCTCGACCTGACGCGCCTGGAGAGCGAAGAGGAGATCGAGAACCCCCTTCCCGTAGACGTTCGCAGCGTCCTGATGACCGTGCTCGCACGCATGAGAAGAGCCGCCCGCAAGAAGAATATTACCCTGCAGTGGAAGCGCTTCGGCAGGGCCGCCCAGTACACCGTCCGCGGGGACGAGACCCAGCTCACCTCGATGTTCACCAACCTGGTGGATAACGCTTTGAAGTACACCCCGCCGGGTGGCAGGGTGGAGGTCACGGGCGGCCTGGAGGGCTCGGAGATAGTCATCCGGGTCTCCGACACTGGCATCGGCATCCCGGAAGGGAAGCTACCGCGCATCTTCGAGCGCTTCTACCGCGTGGACAAGGCGCGCTCCAAGGCAACCGGCGGGACGGGCCTTGGGCTCTCCATCGTCAAGCACATAGCCGAGAACCACGGCGGCAGGGTAACCGTCGAGAGTGCACCGGGCGAAGGCTCCACCTTCACCGTCTACCTCCCGCGCGGCTAGTCGCCGCCGGGGGTCTTCACGTAGAATACGCAGCCTACAGGTGTCGTGCGAACCATTCGGCGGCCAGGTGCGCGACTGCCTCGAGCGCCCCGGGCTCTTCGAAGAGGTGACCCGCGCGGGGTATGATATCCAGCCGCTTCTCTGCGCGTAGCCGCGCGAGCGCCTCCTCGTTCATCCGGATCACGGCTTCATCCTCGCCCCCGACGATAAGGAGCGTGGGCGCCCGAACCAGGGACAGGGCTTCCCCCGCCAGATCCGGCCGCCCGCCGCGTGAGACGACCGCGAAAGCGGCGTCGGGGCGCTTTGCCGCCGCGATAAGCGCCGCCCCCGCTCCGGTGCTCGCACCGAAGTAGCCGATGCGGAGGTCTCGAGTGTCCGGGTTCCGGCGCAGCCAGTCCGTTGCTCCGGCGAGCCTGTGCGCGAGCAGCTCGATATCGAAGCGGAGGTGGCGGGTCCTGAGATCGACCTGCTCCTCCTCCGCGGTGAGCAGGTCGATGAGGAGCGTCGCGAGCCCGGCCTCCCGAAGCACCCCGGCGACGTAGCGGTTCCTTGGGCTGTGGCGCCCCGAGCCGGAGCCATGGGCGAAGAGCACGACCCCAGCCGCGCCATCCGGTACGCTCAAGGTTCCTTCGAGCTCTACCCCATCGGCGGGGATCTCCACCGTCCTCTCTGGTTGCCGGGCCCTCCCGAGCAACTCGATGACCTCCTCGTCGGAGGTCTGCGAGAAGTCCCGGTACCAGAAACCAATAGCACCGAGGTCCGGGGGCGCCTCCAGGCAGACGAGCTCGTCCACCTCCGGGGCGAGCAGCCTGGCAGTCTGGGCGGCGCACACGGGCGCGGCGAGGATCAGACGCCTCGGGCCGAGGCGTCTGAGCGCCTCTATTGCGGCCCTGGCCGTAACGCCGGTGGCCAGGCCGTCGTCGACCAGGATCACGGTCTTACCCGCGACCATGGGCTCGGGACCGTCGCCCCGGAAGAGGCGCATCCGCCGTTGCACCTCCGCTGTCTCTTTCTCGGTGATCCTCTCGACGTAATCCTCGGGGATCCCGAGCCGCCCTACAACGTCCCCGTTGAGGATCCGCACACCGCCCGGGGCGACGGCCCCGATGCCGAACTCGGGCTGTCCCGGGGCCCCGAGCTTGCGCGCGACGAAGACGTCGAGCGGCGCGCCCAAAGCGCGCGAGACCTCGAAGCCCACGGGAACTCCTCCGCGCGGCAAAGCGAAGATGACAGGCCGCTCATCACGGTAGCGCTCCAGCCGTTCGGCCAGCCTGCGGCCCGCGTCCTCCCGGTCCTCGAAAGGCGGCCCTCCCTGGAGCATCCCCAAAAACCTCCTCAACGCGCCGCGGACCTCAACCTTTGACGACTATCAGGGGCCTCAGGCGGGCGACCCGCCGCCCGATCCCCGCCCCGTGCGTCGCCTCGATGACGTCGGCGGCGTCTTTGTACGCCTCACTCATCTCCTCGTCCACCGTGGCCCTCCCTGCCGCGCGCACCACTATCCCCTTGTCCCCCAGCTCCCGCACGATGTTGCGCCCTTTAGCTACCTTCTTGGCCCGGTGGCGGCTCATCTTGCGCCCCGCGCCGTGGGCGCTGGAGCCGAAGGTCTCCCGCATAGCACCCTCCGTGCCCGCCAGCACGAAAGAATACCGGCCCATGTCCCCGGGCACCAGCACCGGTTGACCCACCGCGCGGCACTCCTCGGGCAACTCCTTCTCTCCGGGACCGAAAGCCCGGGTCGCCCCCTTGCGGTGGACCAGGACCCTCCTTCCTGCGTGCTCCTCGAACTTGGCGTTGTTGTGCGCAAGGTCGTAGAGCACCCTCAGACGCTGCTCCTCCGAATCGAACCCCGCCTTCCGAAAGGCCTCGCGCACGAAGTGGGCGATGAGCTGCCTGTTGGCGAAGGCGAAGTTAGCCGCAGAGGCCATAGCCGCGAGATACTCCTCTCCCTCCGGGCTCTCTATGGGGGCCGCGGCGAGCTGTCTGTCTACCAGCTCGACGCCATAGCGTGGGGCCGCCCCGATAAAGCGCTCGACGTAGTCGGTGCAGACCTGGTGCCCGAGACCCCGCGAGCCGGAGTGGATCAGGACCGTCACAAGACCCTTGCGCAGCCCGAAAGCCTCCGCAGCCTCCCCGTCGTAGACCTCATCGACGTACTGCACCTCGAGGAAGTGGTTGCCGGAGCCCAGAGTGCCGAGCTGTGGCAGCCCCCGCTCGTAGGCCCTGGCGGAGAGAGATCCGGGGTCCGCGCCCGGAAGCTTTCCGCCTGACTCGATGCGCTCGAGGTCCTCCGTCTCCCCGAACCCCCTCTCGACGATCGGGGCCGGCCCCTCCACCAGGACCTTCTCGAGCTCGCCCCGGCTCATGCGGAAATCCGTGCGGCCCCTGCCCATCCCCGAGGGGACCGCCTCGAAGAGCGCGTCCGCCAGGCGGCCCTTGCGCAACTCCAGCTCCGGGCGCTCGATCTCAGAGCTCAGAAGCCGTACCCCGCAATTGATGTCGAAACCCACGCCGCCGGGGCTTACAACTCCACCCCTCTCCGGGTCGAACGCTGCGACCCCGCCTATCGGGAAGCCGTAGCCCCAGTGGATGTCGGGCATACTCAGCGCCGGCTCGACGATACCGGGGAGCGTCGCTACGTTCTGGAGCTGCCTCAAGGAGGCGTAGTTTTCGGCCTCCAGATCTTCCAGGATCTTCCCGGAGGCGTAGAATACCGCGTCGACCTCCATCTTCCCCTCGCGCGGTATGCGGTACTTGTACTGAGAAAGGCGCTCGAAGTTCATGTTCTCTCCAACAAGGGTCAGACGTCGAGTATCACCCGCGCGCGCCAGCCACCGTCTCCGGAGACCACCTCCAGACCGTGGAAGGTCGCGCTCTTGACCTCACCTTGCCAACCGTAGTCTTCCAGCCGCAGGGGTACTCCGGCCAGTCGCGCGTCGAGCTCGTAGCCCGCTTTGGGGGTCTCCCTGACCTCGAGCTCGGCGGCCGCCGGGACGAAACCCGCGTCCTGGATGAGGTAGAGGAGCTCGTTCAGCCAGCGCACGAGGAGCGTCTCACGGTCGGGGGCTGCGAGCAGAACCTCCCGCTCCTTTGGGCCATCCTCCGGGGGGCGCTCGAAGACGACCATGAGCAGCGCCCGGCGCGCCTCGTCGAAGAGGCCCCCGAGCGTCGGGGCCGATATCTCGAACCCCACGTCTGCGGTGTGATCCAGCATCACTATCACGCCGGCGCTCCACGGTCGTCCTCCCCCGCCGCAAATTATCTCATGGGGTGACGCCCGCGCCTATATCGTTACGTAGCCCCAAAATACAAACCGTCCCGGGCTGAGGTTTCGTACCCAGCTGAGTCAAGAACCCTAGAGTAGAAATAGCCTAGACGGTCACACCCCGACGACTTAATCGCATGACGGCGCGGGTCCCTGCGAAGGATACCCTCAGCGGTCAGGTCCAGCACCGTTGTGAAGCCCGCGACCACCGATGGAGCGTCCTCCTCGACCTTACAGAGCGGCTCGGGCGAAGGCGGCGGCCTGTATACGGTCGCTTCTTATGCCATTGCCGTCTCCTGAGGAGATGCCTGACCCTCCGAAGTCCCCCCAAAGAGGCCGGAGAGCCAGTTGAGGAAGCTCCCCACTATACCCTCGGATGTCTGGTTCTGTTCACCAGTGGTGGATTCGCCTCCGCTATCCTGAGCAGCGGCGGCAGCTGCGGCCGCATTGTCAGCAGCAGACGCGGCTGCGGCGGCTGCGTCCTCTCTATTGCCAGCGACGGCTGCGGCGGCTGCAGCGGCCGCATTATCAGCGGCAGCGGCGGCTGCGGAGGCACCCTTGCCGGTGGCGGCGGCTGCGGCTGCGGCTGCGGCTGCAGCGTTATCGGCAGCGGCTGCGGCTGCGGCGGCTGCGGCGGCACCACCACCGGCTGCGGCGGCTGAGGCGGCTGCTGCCGCATTGTCAGCAGCTGCGGCTGCGGCGGCTGCGGCGGCTGCACCGTTGCCGGCAGCAGCAGCGGCAGCGGCGGCTGCACAGTTGTCAGCAGCAGCGGCGGCGGCGGCTGCGGCGGCACCACCACTGCCGGATGTAGC
>DASTQK010000143.1:0-2474 GCA_035761765.1 Rubrobacteraceae bacterium | reverse complement strand
TGCATGGACATGAGCCTCCACATTACAGTCTACCTTCCAGGCTCTTCTCTAGCGAACGGGGTCCGGGATGAAAGGCGGGAGGTCCGGTGCACGAAGGAGGGGCGGCATCACGCCGCCCCTCCTCCCGATACCGTTGGCCTTATGTTCTGGTTGAGGCGGAAGAGGTTGTCCGGGTCGTGCTCGTCCTTGAGCTCGACGAGACGCCCGTAGTTCTCGCCGTAGGCATCGCGCATCAGGCGCTGCCCCTCCTCCATGAAGCCTGGAAAGTTGAGGTACGCGCCGCCGCTGGAGAAGCGCCGCATGCCGGCGACGACGCCCCGAGCCCACTCAACGTTCGCCTCGTCGTCGCTCGGCTCTTCCCAGTTGGCCTCGATGCCGAGCAGGATCGGCGTGCTGCGGTCGCCGAAGGCGCTCTCCGAGGCGCCGACCCGACTCATGGCCCCACCCTGGTACCAGATGTCGATCGTGGAGTGGTTGGAGGGGGCTGCCTCTGCGTACGCGATAAGGTTTTCTATCGCCTCGCCGCCAAGGCCGTTCACGTTCTGCGACTTCCAGTAGTAGCGCCCTCCGGCCGGGTAGTCCTCGTCCAGGACCTTCTGCGCCTCCACGTAAGGCATGGTGCCGCTGAGATCCACGATCGGGTCGGCGAGCTCGCGCAGGGGCCGGAGCGCCTTCTCTCCCTTCTCCACCTCGCCGGCGTACATCGCCGCGACAGCGACAAAGGGCTCCCCTTGCCGCTCCTCGGGGAACGTCTCGTCGTGCGGGACTCGACCCAGAAAAGCCAGTGGGCTCACCTCGTCGGGAGCCTGCGCCATGTACTCGTTCACGGAGCGCAGGACCTCCCTCGCCCGCTCTCCAGGGTAGAAGACAAAGGCGAACATCACCTCGGGCCCGACCGCATGCAGCCGGTACTCGAAGCAGGTGACGATCCCGAAGTTGCCCCCGCCGCCCTTTACGCCCCAGAAGAGGTCCGGGTTCTCCTCCTCGCTGGCGCTCACGAAACTGCCATCGGCTCTGACGAGGTCCACCGAGAGCAGATTGTCCGAGGAGAGGCCGTGTTTGCGCCGCAGCCACCCGAGACCGCCGCCTAGAGTGAGGCCGGCTATCCCCGTCTCCGAGACCACGCCCATCGGCACGGCGAGGCTGAAGGCCTGCGTCTTCTTGTCCAGCTCGCCGATGGTGACGCCCGGCTCGACGTGGGCCGTGCGGCGCTCGGGGTCGACCCTGATCCCCTTCATCCGGGAGAGGTCGATCAGCAACCCGCCGTCCACCGTGCCGGTGCCGGCGACGTTGTGGCCACCGCCGCGCACAGCCACGAGCAGGTCGTTCTCGCGGGCGAAGTTGACCGAGTTTAGGACGTCGGCCACGCTCGAGGCGCGGGCGATCATGGCCGGGCGGCGGTCGATCATGCCGTTCCAAACTTTGCGGGCCTCCTCGTAGTCCCCATCACCGGCCCGGAGCAGCTCGCCGCGCAATCTAGCCCCGAACACCCGGACTACGGATTCTTCGAGCGCGGAGTTCGCGCCTGTGCTAGTCGTGACCTGCAGCTCCACAGCGTTCTCCCCTCAGGCCCGTCCGCCGCTCGCCGCGCGAGGGCGTACCGGGCTCCAGCCGAAGAGCGCGCGCCGGAACCGGGATGCCCTCTTGGGGCGCGCCGCCCTCAGACTCTGGGCGAGATGTCCGGCCTCGCGTTCCAGCTCCTTACGGCGCTGGCTCCACAAATCGATCTCGTTCATCTGGTACATCACTCGCCTCCTCCGTTCGTTTCCTGTTTACACCCCCAGTAAAGTCCGCAACCGCGGCGTTGCCATCGGGAAAAAGAAGGGTTGTCACTGGGGACCTTGGTCGCAGAAACGTAGTAGGACTAAAGTCCGAGAAGAGAGGTATGGGGCCAGCGAAGCCTCCTGCGTCTCAGGCCACCCTCTCACGGCCTGGCGCCTGCAACTCCGAGCCTAGCTCCGGGCCCGAGTAGGTACATCGGGCAGAGGATCGAACATTGCTATGGACCTTAGGCGGGGCGATAATGTAGGGCCAAAGTCCTAAGGCAGAGAGGGAGGCATGGCCACGAGAGTCCTGATAACCGACGACCACGGGGTAGTGCGCCAGGGGTTGAGGATGTTCCTCTCGCTCGATCCCGACATCCAGGTCGTCGGAGAAGCCCGGGACGGCCGGGAGGCACTCGAGATGGCTCGCGAGCTCCAGCCCGACGTGGTGTTGATGGACCTCCTCATGCCTGTGATGGATGGGATCTCAGCCACAGAGGCCATCCGCAAGGAGCTCCCGGACGTCGAGGTCATAGCGCTCACCAGCGTGCTGGAGGACGCCTCGGTGACGGGGGCGGTGAGGGCTGGGGCCATAGGCTACCTCCTCAAGGACACCGACTCAGAGGAGCTCAGCCGCGCGATAAAGGCGGCCTCTGAGGGCAGGGTGCATCTGGCGCCTGAGGCTGCGGCGAGGTTGATGCGCGAGGTGCG
>DASTQK010000142.1:0-11348 GCA_035761765.1 Rubrobacteraceae bacterium | reverse complement strand
GACCTGGACGAGTTGCTCGACCCGCGGCGGCGAGAGGGCTCGTATCTCTCGGCCTTCGACGAAAGAGGCGCGCTCGTGGGCTTCTTCCAGTTCGAGAGAAAAGGCCGGAGCGTGGAGGTTGGGCTGGGGCTGAGGCCGGATCTCACCGGCGCGGGCCACGGGCTCGGGTTCATGCTGGCGGGCCTCGAGTTCGCGCGACGCCGCTTCGATCCCGACGGTTTCCAGCTCTCCGTCGCGACGTTCAACGAGCGTGCGATCTCCGTCTACGAGCGCGCCGGCTTCCGGCGAGGCGAGGTCTACGTACACCACACCAACGGCGCTGATTATCCCTTCTTGCGTATGACGCGAGAGGCATGAGGCTCAGGCGTTTCTCCGGCATCAGCCTGCGCAATCTGCGCGCGCGGGCGCAGCGCACGCTGCTCACGACGGTCGGCATCGTGCTCGGTGTCGGCATCGTCTTCGGGGTGATAACCCTCTCCGATACCATGGCGAGCACCTTCACGGACCTCTACTCCAGGGCGTTCGGCGCCGCCGACATCACCGTTACCGCCGCCGGAGACAGCGGCACGTTCGACGATAATGTGGTCGAGGAGGTGCGCGGCTACGAGGGGGTCGCGTCTGCCGCCCCGCGCCTCTCGCTGCCAGCGTCCCTCATCCTCGAGACGAAAGGGGAGAACGGGCTGCCGGAGGTCCAGACCATGCGCCTCTTCGGCGTAGAGCCAGAGTCGGCGTCGCTCGCGACAGGCTTCGAGCTCACGGAAGGGAGGTTCCCCAAGAGCGGCAAGGAACTCACCCTCGACGGCGGGTCCGCAGAGAGCATAGGGCTGGAGGTCGGGGACACGGTGATGCTGGGCACGCCGCGGGGGCCCGAGAAGCTGGAGCTGGTCGGAATCTTGAGGGTCCCCGGCGGCTCCTTTGGCGGGTTCGGGTTCGGGATGGCGCCGCTCTCATATGCGCGGGAGGCCTTCGACGAGCCAGGCAGAATCTCCGGCATCGCCGTCGAGGCGGCGGAAGGGACGCCTGTTAGTGACTTGCAGGAGAGGTTGGACCGGGGGCTAGGTGAGGGCCTGCAGGCCCAGCGCTCCGAGACGCGCACACAGGAGATAAGCAGCCAGTTGCAGGGGTTCAGGATCTCGCTCCTCTTCTTCGCCGGGACCGCGCTCTTCGTCGGGGCGTTCCTGGTGTTCAACGCGCTCTCGATGACAATCCTGGAGCGGACGCGGGAGCTGGGGATGCTACGGGCTCTGGGCTCGACGCGGGCTATGATCGCACGCTCCGTCATGATAGAGGCGATCATCCTCGGCCTTCTCGGCTCCCTTCTCGGGGTGCTCTTCGGCTACGGCATGGCGAAGGGGCTCGTCTACCTGTTCGGACGCGCCTTCCTGTTCCAGATCAGCGCCCTCGTCCTCTCGCCCTTCGCCCTCGTCTCGGCCATAGTCGTCGGCGTCGCCGTCACGGCCATGGCCGCCCTCTACCCGGCGCTGCGCGCCGGCAGGGTCAGCCCGGTCGAGGCGATGCGAGCCCGCGCCGGCGAAACCGGGAAGAGAAGCTCGCGTATCCGGTCGATACTGACGACGCTATCCGGCCTGCTGCTCCTGGGCGTGGGGGCGCCCTGGATCTACTACCTCGCGAAGAACCTCTCCGCGGACCTCGACGGCCTCGTCTACGCCTCGGGGATAGCGGCGGTTATCGGCGCTTTCCTGGGCGTCTCGCTCGTGATCCCGGTCCTCGTACGCCCTTTGGCCGCCCTGTTCTCGCCCATCCTGCGGCTCCTCTTCGGCGTCGAGGGGAGAATGGCGGCAGCGAACGCGACGCGCAACACGGGCCGGACGGCTCTGACCGCCTCCGCGCTCATGGTCGGCATCTCACTCGTCGTGGCCTTCGCCGCTCTAGGAGGGAGCGTGCTCGGCTCGATCCGAAGCTACCTCGAGGGCTCCCTGGGCAGCGATTATGTCGTGCAACCTGCGAGCCAGAACTCCGACGTTACTTTTTCGCGGGCTCTCCCCGAGAGGATCTCCGAGCTACCCGGCGTCGAGAGCACGACGAGCCTCGCCTCCACGTTCCTGCGCGACGGTGATGAGGTGAACCTCGTCTTCGGGGTGGACGGGAGCTACCCTGATATCTTCCGCGTACACTACGTAGCCGGCGGCCCTGACGCCTTCTCCGAGATAGAAGATGGCGGCGCTCTGGTCGGCAGGCAGCTCGCCGAGACACGCAAGCTCCGCGTCGGCGACGAGGTACGGCTCCCCACCCCTGAAGGACCGAAAGAGTATCCGGTCAAGGGAATCCTGGAGAACGACATCGTCGGTGGCGGGGCCGGCATCTACCTCTCTAGAGCGACACTCGCCCGCGACTTCAACGAGAGAAAGGGCGAGTTCCTCGCCATAAAGGCCGAGCCCGGCACGGACCGCGGTTCCCTTACGGGGGAGATCGAGGGCATCTTGAGGGACTACCCGCAGTTCTCGCTCTACTCCAACGCCGAGTGGAAGGCGCAGATAGAAGGGGACTTCAACCGCCAGTACGTATTCTTCTACGCCATCATGGGCGTCTCGGTCGCCGTCTCCGCCTTCGGGGTGGTGAACACGCTCTCCATGAGCGTCTTCGAGCGCACCCGCGAGATAGGGATACTTCGGGCCGTGGGGACGACGCGGCTCCAGGTTGGACGCCTCGTTATAGACGAAGGCATCGTCATAAGCCTCATCGGATGCCTCGTAGGCGTCGCCGTCGGCTCGCTGCTCGGCTACCTCTTCGTCCTCGGCTCCGGGGCAGGGGGCTTCGAGGTCGACTTCTTCTACCCCAGAGTCCCCGCTATAGCGGCCCTCCTCGCCGGCCTCTTCATCGGAGTCTTCGCGGGCCTCCTCCCCGCCCGCTCCGCCGCCCGCAAGAGCATCGTCGAGGCCGTCCAGTACGAGTAGAGATTATGGTGGCTCTCGCGCCGGGCTCTATCGGACGGTGCGCTTTTTCGTCTGATCACTCACCATGCGTACGGCCAACCGCAGACCGGGGAGAGGGACTACTCTGCTCCAACCGCCGCTCGACGCCCGCGAACAGGCTCAGCTTCAGCCAGTCGTGGAAGGCACGCCTGAGGTGGCGCGGTCCTTCCAGGACGATCCGCCTCGATCTTATGGCGCCAGCCAGGTTCAGATCGCCTATCCACACCTCGGCCATCGTCACGGCGTCAGTGCGCACGGTGAGATCAACGCCGAAGCCGGGATCAGTCAGGCACAGGTCAGGTTCTCTGTGCTCGAGTACCAGCCACCACGAGCGCTTGCCCTTCGGGGCGTCCCGGAAGGCGAAGTACACCACAACGCGTTCCTCCGGCAATCGGTCGACGTTGATGTTGCGCCGCATATCCCACATCAACAGGGCGACGTCGGCATCCTCAGGGGTGACTACTCGCCGCACCCACCGCTGTCCCCACACGCCCATCATCTCTACCCAGGGCCTCAGCTCCTCGCCAGCCTGGGTGAGGTGATACTCGTGAGCGCGCCTGCCCGGTATCTGCCGCCGCTCGACGATGCCGGAGCGCTCGAGGCTCTTCAAGCGCTCGGTCAAGAGCGCCGACGACATCAGGGGCACGCCGCGCTGGATATCGTTGAAGCGATGGCTTCCAGAGAGGAGCTCCCGGATGACAAGCGGCGTCCACCGCTCGGTGATGACCTCTGCGGCCTGAGCTACAGGGCAGAACTGGCCGTACGTTCGCACGATGCCCCACGGTAACGGACCTACGCTGGGCGGTGCCGTCTCCCGGGTGGGGGAAGAAGTGAGCGCTTACTCGAATCGGAGCGCCGCTCACAACATCAACATCGTAGCGGCCTGGGAGCCCGGCGAAACACAGCCGGAGCGGCATCTGGAGTGGGTACGCGGCCTCTGGGCTGCCATGCGGCCACACGGCACCGGCGTGTACGTGAACTTCCTCTCCGACGAGCCACAGGAGCAGGTCGAAGCTGCCTACGGACGCGAGAAGTACCAGCGCCTCGTCGCGTTGAAGAACAAGTACGACCCGACCAACCTCTTTCGCATGAACCAGAACATTATGCCAGCCGCCTGATGACTCCTAACCTGGCTCATAGAGCAGCCGTCGTGGGCGCAGTCGTGAAACAGGAACAGGAGGTCGATGACAACGAGGGCCACCACGGCGAGACCAGCTGACGCTCGAGTGCCATCCTGCTAACATCATATGTTCTTTGCCCAACCGCGTAGAATAGTTCGAAGTCTGCACACAGCCTTCTGTATAGACACCATACGGGGATGCGCCCGAGAGGGATCGATAGCGACGGCGCCCCCTGGTTAACGTGAGCACGCCGGTACTGGCGGTATTCGGGAGGTTACCGTCTAACGGACTCACAGGCCGAACGGGAGACGAGCCTGAAAGAGAGCGAGAAACCGGGACCCATAGCGCCGCCGTGGTGGCCACTGATAGCCGAGGTGCCGGTGGTAGTCGGGGCGGTGTGGTTGTGGTGGGACGTCCGGAGCGGTCTGCCGGGCGTGCTGGTGGGCGGGTTGCCGGGAGTACTGCTGCTCGCCACGGGGCTCTCGAACCTGCTCTGGGCCGGGGATGCGCGTATTTTCCACTTCATGTCCCTCGGGGCATTCCTGGGCGTCCTGCTATCTTTCCCCGCCGCCTTCGTGTTCGGACCAGCCGCCGCCGGGACGCTGCTGGTTCTCTCCGCGCTGAGCTTCGTCGCCGCCGGCTACCTCGCCCTCGGGCAGGAGCCTGTGCCCTCGGGAGTTCCGGAGCCGAGGATGAGCCTCGGGATGGTGGCGCGGGCGGCCGAGGACGAGCTCTCGATGTGCACCATAGTGCTCACCACGTGGCCGCTCACGGTCGGAAAGCAGGCGGGCCGCATCGGCCGGGAGCTGGACGAGGCCCTCGCCCTCTTCGAAGCGAAGGGTTGGCTAGAAGACCCCGCCCGCTACCATCGGAAGCCGCCGCCCCTCGAAGCGGTGAGTGGCGGGGACCGCAGCCACCCTGAGGACCGGTTCGAGCACCTCACCTTCGAGAGCCTCTACGAGCCGTGGGCTGAGGAGCCGGGCCGGGACCGGTGGCTCTCCTACGAGAGAAACCGCACAGCGCACGCGTGGATGCTGAAGCACCCAGGAGAGCCACGGGCGTGGCTCGTGTGCCTGCACGGAATCAGGATGGGCTCCCCACGCCCGGACATCGCCTTCTTCCGCCCGGATTACCTGCACCGCGAGCTCGGGCTGAACCTGCTGTTCCCCGTCCTGCCGATCCACGGCCCGCGCCGGGTCGGGCCCGTGAGCGGCGACCGCATCCTCTCCGGCGACGCGATGGACTCACTGCACACCGCCTCCCAGATCGTGTGGGATATCCGGCGCCTCATCTACTGGCTCCGGAACAACGAAGACGCGCCGGCCGTTGGGGTGATCGGTCACTCGTTGGGCGGGTACGCAGCGGCGCTGCTCGCGTGCCTGGAAGAGAAAATCGACTGCGTCCTCGTCGGCAACCCGGCCGTCGACCCCTCGCACCTGTTCTGGCGAAACGCCCTCTCTCTGGCGACGCGCTACCTCAAGACCGCTGGGGTCACGGAGGAGAAGACAGGCGCGTTGGTGCGTCCGATCTCCCCTCTCGTCCTCTCTCCTCCGGTCGGGCACCGGGCGATCTTCGCGGGCGTCGCCGACCGCGTCGTACCCGCGACCGAGGCGGAGAGCCTGTGGCGCCACTGGGAGAAACCGCGTATCGTCTGGTACCAGGGGACACACCGGGCCTTCCTCGGCACGCCGGAAGGGAGAACGCTCGTCGCGACCGCCCTGCGCGAAGCCGGTGTCGTCGCGCCCCGCGAGCCCGGCGGGTGAGGGACCGGGCCTGTAGGTTGTAGTCGTCGGGTCCGGTAGTATGAAGATAGGGTCAGCGGAGCAAGGGGGTCGAGGATGGGCGTGGGACGTTCGGCGTCGGGCGGAGAGTACGACCTCTCCAACCCGGCGGGTAGCTTCGTCGACGTGGTGCGCAGGGTGGTATTGCAGCCTGTACGGTTCTTCGCCGGCATACCGAGGAGCGGACCCTTGCTCAACCCCCTCATCTTCGCCATTATCTGCATCGAGATATCTGCGATCCTGAGCGCGCTGCTCGTGCTAGCCGGGGTGCAGGAGAACCCGGGCTTCAACCCGAATCCCCAGAACGCCATGCCCTCTGTCTTCATCCCCGGTTCGGCGCTCCTATCCATACTCGTCGCCCCGATATTCGGCGCTATAGGGCTCTTCATCGCGGCGGCCATCCAGCAACTGCTCGTCAGGCTCATCGTCGGAGCCAACAACTCGGGCTTCGGGGCGACCTTCAGGGTGGCGTCCTACACGCAGGTGACCGGGCTTGTGAACTGGATCCCGATCGTCGGTCCTCTGCTCTCGCTCTACGGACTGTACCTGGCCATCGTTGGTATCCGCGAGACGCACAGCACTACGACGGGGAAGGCCGCGCTCGTCATCCTCATCCCGTTCGCCGTTGTCCTTGTGGTAGCCCTGATCGTGCTGGCGGCCGCGGGGATCGCCTTCTTCGCTCAGAGGTGACTCGCAGAGCCTTGCGCATAGAGCAGCCCGGTCGCTCGAACCAACAGCGCTCGTAGTAGAGGTTGGTGAGCACCTGCACCCCGGCCGCCGCAACGATGCTGCCGGAGGGTACCATCTCAGCGAGGAGGTCGAGGTAGCTCCGCTCGTCCAGCTCACCCTGCGATTACGCCGTCGGAGCCCCGGAAGACTCAACGCCCAACCGCCTCAGAACCGCTTCGGCCTCGGCGATCATCTGGTCCACGATCTCCGCCGCCCCCCGTTCTTCCTCTCTGAGCATCCTCAAGCCCTGTCCCGCTAGCAGCAGCGAGTGATCGCCGTCGTTGGCGGCCTGGGCCGCAGCGTAGATGTCGCCCGCAGCGGCCCGTTGCAGCGGCCAGGCCAGGGGTTCGGACCCGGCGTCCAGATAATCCTCGACAAAGCGGTTGCGCAGCCCCCTGGCGGGTCGTCCGGTGAAGACGCGGGTCACGATGGTGTCCACCTCCGTAGCCTCGAGCAGACGTCTGCGGTACGCAGGATGCGCACCGCTCTCGCGGGCGAGCAGGAAACGAGTGCCCATCTGGACGCCCGCCGCTCCGAGGGCCAGCGCGGCGACGAGTCCGCGGCCGTCCGCTATCCCGCCGGCAGCAACGACAGGGATCCCCACCGCGTCCACGACCTGGGGAATCAAGGCCAGCGTCCCGACGAGCGGCGCCTCGCCGTCGGGTCCGAGCTCGACGGTGGAGCGGTGTCCCCCTGCCTCCGCGCCCTGAGCCACCAAGGCGTCAACCCCGCCGTGCGCATCACGGAGTGCGTCCTCGACGGTAGCCACCATGGACACGACCAGCATGTCCTCGTCGTGCGCCCTCTGGACGAGCTCGCCAGGATCGCCGAGCGCGAGGCTCAGCACCGGCACCCGCTCCTCGAAGAGAACCTCGAGCTGCTCTTCAAGGTGCGGGGGCGATACCCTCAGGTCGGTCTCCCCGCGGGGCAACCCCAAGCGCTCCCTGAACCGGTCCAGAAAACGCTGGACGGCAGCCACGTCCTGGCTCCCCGGACCCGGCGGGGCGAGTAGGAAGTTGACCCCGAAGGGCCGCTCCGTTCGCTCCTTCACGGTCCGGATATCTTCCCGCAGCCGATCCGGCGGCACCCCCGACCCAGCGAGACAGCCGAACCCTCCCGAGTTCGCAACAACCGAGACCAGCTCGGGCGTAGTCCATCCCCCCGCCATCGGAGCCTGGATAACAGGGTAGCGGACGCCGAGCAGGTCGCACAAAGGGGTCGTAAGTGAAGCCGAGGCCATGTGAACCTCCTCCGTTGAGCCCCGGAAGCCTTCTCCTCGGGAGCACGGGTTTGCTATTATCCTAACTATATCCGTCCGGACTCCCGATCGTGTCACCGACGGGTTATCTCTTTCACACGCTCTCCAGTACAGCGCACTTGAGGTACCGGGTCTCAGGGATCGTCAGGACTTCCGGATGGTCGGCTGCCTGCCCCCGCCACTCTCGCACACGCATCTTCCTCCCGGCGTCGACGGCCGCGGAGCGCAGGGTGTCCTCGAAGAGCTCTCGCGAGAAGTGGTAGGAGCAGGAGCAGGTCAGGAGGACGCCACCGGGGATCAGCAGCTTCATCGCTCGGAGGTTGATCTCCTTGTATGCCCGTCGCGCCCGCGAAAGATCCCGCCTCGTCTTGGCGAAGGCCGGGGGATCCAGGACGACCATGTCGTAGCCCTCCCCGGCGTCGGAGCGCTCGCGCAACAGGTCGAAGGCCCTGGCCCGGGTGAAGGCGATGTTGGACAAGGCGTTGAGCTGCGCATTACGGCGCGCCGCCTCGAGCGCGCGGTCGCTCGAGTCCACGACCTCGACCTCGGCGGCGCGGCAAGCGGCGTGCAGGGCAAACCCGCCTGCGTAGGAGAAGACGTCGAGAACCCGGCCAGAGGAGTACATTCCGGCGGCGAGGTGGTTCTCGCGCTGGTCCAGGAAGCTGCCCGTCTTCTGCCCACGCCAAAGGTCCGCCTCGTAGCGCACCGGGCCTTCGCGAACAACGGCAGTCTCGGGGACCTCTCCCGCCAGGGTCCGCACCCCGGTGTCGAGACCCTCGCGCTCTCTGGAGGGAGAGTCGCCGCGCAGGAGTATCCCGACGGGCGAGAGCGAATCGCCGAGCGAGCGCACCACCCACTCGAGCCGTCTCTCGACGGCTGCGGAGCCTACCTGGAGAACGAGGTAATCGCCGTAGCGGTCTACCACGAGGCCGGGCACGCCATCGGCCTCGGCATGGAGGATGCGGTAAGCGTCACCGTCTATCTCGAGCGAGGCGCGGTAGGCGAGAGCTTGCTGAATCTTGCCCCCGAACCAGTGCTCGTCAATGGGCTCGTCGCCTCGTTCAGCTATGCGGAGCGATATCTCGCTCCCCGGGTTGTAGAAGGCGCGACCGAGAAAGCACCCCGCCCGGTCAAGAACGCAGACCACGTCGCCCGGCTCCCCCGCGGCCTCTACCACGTCGGAGCGGTAGATCCAGGGGTGCCCCGCGCGGGCGCGCGCGGCGCCTCGCTTACCCACAACTACGCTTCGCTCCGGGCGTCCCACCTCGCCTGTAAGCCCCTTTACGCTGCTTATCGGTGAACCTCTGTTAGCATCTGCTCCGTATACTGCACTATACCCTCGAGAGGAAGGCGAGAGTTCTGGAAGCGTCGCGGGCGAAGCGGATAGCTGTCGTGGGGGCCGGGATGGGCTCGCTCGCGGCGGCGATCCGGCTCGCCGCCAGGGGCTTCGAGGTGGAGGTCTTCGAGAAGAACGAAGCGCTCGGCGGCCGGATAGGCCGGCTCGAGGAGAGCGGCTTCACCTTCGATACGGGCCCCTCCCTTCTCCTCATGACGGACACCTACCGCGAGCTCTTCGCCTCGGCCGGACGCGACCTCGACGACTACGTCAGGCTCATCCCCCTGGACGGACAGTACCGCGTGAATTTCGGGGATGGGGACTCCTTGACGGTCCGGCGTACGCTTCCGGAGCTGATCGGGGAGCTAGAGCGGATCGAGCCCGGCGTCACCCCGCGCTTCTACCGCTTTCTCGCCGACGCCTGCCAGAAGTACCGCGTGGGTCGCAGCGAGTTCGTCGAGCGGGACTTCGAGGGCGCACGAGACTTCTTCGGCTCGAGGAACCTGCGTCTTCTCCTGAGAACCAGGGCCCTGAACAACTACTACCGCTCCGTCTCGAGGTTCTTCCGCACGGAGAAGCTGCGGCAGGCCTTCAGCCTGCAGACGATGTACCTCGGGCTCTCGCCGTTCGAGGCGCCCGCCGTCTACTCCCTCCTCCCCTACACCGAGCTTGCCGAGGACGGCCTGTGGTTCCCGAAGGGCGGGATGTATTCGTTGATAGAAGCGATGGAGAAGCTCGCGACGGAACTGGGCGTGAGGTTCCACCTGAACAGCCCGGTAGAAGAGGTGGTCCTCTCCAAAGGCAAAGCTACGGGCGTACGGGCGGGCGGGGAGGAGACTGGAGCCGACGCCGTGCTCGTCGGCGCGGACCTCCCCTACGCCTACCGCGAACTGCTGGGCGGAACGGCGGACGGAGACTTCAAGTTCCGCCGGCGCGAGAAGCTCCAGTACACGGCCTCGGCCTTCATGCTCTATCTGGGCATAGACCGCAAACTAGACTGGATGCTCCACCACAACTTCTACCTCTCGGGGCGCTACAAGGAGAACTTCGAGGCCATCTTCCGCGATAGGCGTCTGCCGGACGATCCATCCTTCTACGCCGTCGTTCCGTCGAAGACAGAGCCAGATATGGCGCCGCAGGGCAAAGCGAGCCTCTTCGTCCTCGTCCCTGTACCCCACCTCGGGCCGAACGTGGACTGGGAGAGGGAGGGCACGTCGTTCAAAGAGAGGATCTACGACCTTCTAGAGAGGCGGTGCGGGGTACGGAGGGACTGGGTCGCCTTCGAGAGGGTCAGGACGCCGCTCGACTGGAGAGACGAGTACAACCTGGAGGAGGGGGCGGCCTTCGGGATCGGGCACGGGATCCTGCAGGTCGGGTACTTCAGGCCGCCGATGGTCTCGAAGGCTATCGACGGCCTTTACTTCGTCGGGGCGAGCACGCGCCCCGGTACGGGGGTGCCGCTAGTCACCATCGGGGCGCGGCTGGTGGCGGAGCGGATAGGACGCGAGGTGTAGGCCAGTGCGCCTGGACCCTGCCGGCGGCAAGAGGCTCGACCCCGGACTCTCGCTCGCCGAGAGCTACGAGCTCTGCCGCAGGGCGCAGCGAGCCCATAGCAGGACCTACTACTTCTCCACCCGGCTTTTCCCGCCTGAGGTGAGGCCGCACGTTCACGCTCTGTACGCCTTCATGCGCTACGCGGACGAGATCGTGGACAACCCCGGCGCGACGTCCCTCGAGGAACAACTCTGCGCCCTCGAAGCGTTCGAGGAGGAGACGCTGGCGGCGGTGGCCGGCGATGAGGTCCCGAACCCCGTGCTGCGCGCCTACGCCGACACCGTGCGCGTGTGCGGCATAGACCCCGAAGACATAATCGCCTTCATGAAGAGCATGAAGATGGATACCCGGGTCTTCCGCTACCCGACCTACGAGGACCTGGCAGTCTACACCTACGGCAGCGCCGCCGTCGTCGGCCTGATGATGTGCCGGGTGGTGGGGGTCGCAGACAGGAGGGCCGACGTACACGCCGAGACTCTGGGCGTCGCGATGCAGCTCACCAACTTCCTGCGGGACATCGGGGAGGACTGGCGTCGAGGACGCATCTACCTGCCGCTCGAAGACCTGGAACGCTTCGGCTACCATGGGGCGGATCTGGAGAGAGGCGTCGTGGACGAGCGGTTCGTCGAGCTGATG
>DASTQK010000141.1:0-7034 GCA_035761765.1 Rubrobacteraceae bacterium | reverse complement strand
CGGCCTCGAAGACCTCTCCGGCACGGAAGACGCGTGGGGCGTGATCGGGCTCTACGGGCCCCGGTCTTGCGAACTCCTCGACGGCCTCGAGCTCGCCGAGCACGAGAGCGCCAACTTGACGCTTGGCGGCGCGGACCTCCTCGCAGCTGGCGTCGTGGTTCCAGTTCCCGGATACGACCTCCTCGGTCCGGCGGACGCCCTCGACGCCGCGCGCGAGCACCTCGCCAGGCGCGGGGCGGTCCCTGCGGGCCTCGATGCCTACGAGACCGCGCGCGTCGAGGCCGGCGTGCCTCGCTTCGGGTCCGACATCAGCCCCGAGAACTTTCCGGCCGAGGCAGGGATCCTGGACCGCGCCGTAAGCTTCGAGAAGGGATGCTACCCGGGCCAGGAGACCGTCGCGCGGATGCACTACCGCGGCCACCCAAACAGGACCCTCCACCGCTTCGCCGTCGAAGGCGCCGCTGCGGCGGGCGCCGAGATCCTGCAGAAGGGCAAGCGGGTCGGCCAGGTGACCAGCGTAGCGCCGCTGCCGGTGAACGGGGAGATGCTCGCCCTCGGCTATCTCTCTCGCACCGCCGACGAGCAAGGAGAGCTCCGCGCCGGGGAAGCCACGCTCCGGCCCTCACCCCACTGACAGAGCGACCACGACCAGTTCCACACCCACGGCAACAAGGCGACCCTGGACCTCGCGAGTCCGGCTGCACCCTCGAATGGTTCCAGAACCGGCTCTCCTCCGCCTCCTGCTCGGCGAAGTTACGGGCGAGATGTTCCGCAACCTCGAGGAACGTCGCATCTCCATCTTCCAGGGCGTCTTCGAACGCTCTCGAATCTCTCTTTATCGGGAATCGTTCCCAACAAAAACGGTATAGCGGGCCTCACGATGTTACAAGCTCCGCAGGCGGGCCCGTTGCTGACAACGGCTTGCAGTTGGAGATAATTACTGGTCTCCGGCTACTGAAAACCGTTTAAGAATGGCGAGTTTCGGGCATATCAAGAAAGGTTATTGATCCAGATCACGTCTCATTGTGAGGGGTACGATGCTGTGATTAAATAGCCCTGTAATGTAGCAAATATGATACTGCGCGCGAGAGCGTTAGGGGTTCGATGCTAAAGATAGAGAATCTGCACGTTGAGATCGACGGCAACGAGATCGTCAAGGGTTTGGACCTCGAGGTCGGGAGGGGCGAGATCCACGCGATCATGGGCCCGAACGGCTCGGGGAAGAGCACGCTCGCGAACGTGCTGATGGGGCATCCGCGCTACGAGGTTACCGAGGGCTCGGTGACCTTCGAGGGCGAGGACGTCCTCGAGCTCGAGCCTGACGAGCGGGCCAAGATGGGGATGTTCCTCGCGTTCCAGTACCCGAGCGAGGTTCCCGGCGTCTCGGTGGCCAACTTCCTGCGCACCGCGGTCAACTCGGTGCGCGAGGAGGAGCTCTCTCCCATGGAGATGTACAGGCTCCTGCAGGAGAAGATGGCCGTCATGAAGATGGACCCCAAGTTCGCCGAGAGGTATTTGAATGAAGGGTTCTCTGGCGGCGAGAAGAAGCGCAACGAGATCCTGCAGATGCTCATGCTCGACCCCAGGCTCGCCATCATGGACGAGACCGACTCGGGGCTCGACATCGACGCGTTGCAGGTCGTCGCCAGGGGCGTCAACGAGCTGCGCGGGCCTGAGTTCAGCGCGGTCATCATCACGCACTACCAGAGGATCCTCAGGTACATCGAGCCGGATCGGGTACACGTAATGCTCGACGGCCGGCTGGTGACCTCGGGCGGCAGGGAGCTCGCCGACGAGCTCGAGGACAGGGGCTACGACTGGGTGCGGCAGGAGTTCGGCGCCGGCGCCCAGAGCTAAAGGAGGAGAGGGAATGCCCGAAGACAGGACCATCCAGGAGCTCGGGCTCGACACGTACAAGTACGGGTTCAGGGACCCGGAGGAGTACTTCTTCAAGACCCCGAGGAAAGGCATCGACCCGGAGATCGTGGCCATGATCTCCAAGCACAAGAACGAGCCGGAGTGGATGCTCGAGTTCCGCCTCAACGCGCTCGAAGCATTCCTCGAGAGGCCCACCCCCACCTGGGGCGGCGACCTCTCCGAGCTGAACTTCGACGACATCTACTACTACATCCGCCCGATGGAGAACCAGGGCCGCTCCTGGGAAGACGTCCCATCGGACATCAAGAACACCTTCGACAAGCTGGGCATCCCGCAGGCGGAGCGCGAGATCCTGGCCGGGGTAGGTGCCCAGTACGAGTCGGAGGTCGTCTACCACTCGCTCAAGGAGGAGTGGGAGAAGGCCGGCGTCGTCTTCCTGGACATGGACGGCGGCCTGCGTGAGCACGAGGACCTCGTGCGCGAGTACTTCGGCACCATAATCCCGCCCGACGACAACAAGTTCGCGGCGCTGAACTCTGCGGTCTGGTCCGGTGGCTCGTTCGTCTACATCCCGCCCGGTGTCCACGTGGACATCCCCTTGCAGGAGTACTTCCGCATCAACGCGGAGAACATGGGCCAGTTCGAGCGGACGCTCATCATCGCCGACGAGGGCTCCTACGTCCACTACATCGAGGGCTGCACCGCCCCGACGTACACCACGAACTCGCTCCACTCGGCCGTCGTCGAGCTCATAGCGAAGCCCAACGCTCGCATCCGGTACTCGACGATCCAGAACTGGTCGCACAATACGTATAACTTGGTGACCAAGCGGGCCGTGGCCGAAGAGAACGCCACGGTCGAGTGGGTGGACGGCAACCTCGGGTCCAAGCTCACGATGAAGTACCCTGCCGTCTACCTCATGGGCGAGGGAGCACGAGGCGAGATCCTCTCGGTCGCCTATGCAGGCGACGGGCAGCACCAGGATGCGGGTGGCAAGGTGGTGCATGCCGCCCCCAACACCTCGAGCCGCATCACCTCCAAGTCCATCTCCAAGGGGACGGGACGAAGCACCTACCGCGGTCTCCTCAAGGTGCACGAGGGGGCTGAGGGAGCCAAGAGCCGCGTCGAGTGCGACGCGCTGCTCCTCGACGAGAAGGCGCGGACGGACACGTACCCGTACATCGAGATCGAGGAGAAGAAGGTCACCACCGAGCACGAGGCCACGGTCTCCAAGGTCGGCGAGGACCAGCTCTACTACCTCATGAGCCGCGGGCTCTCCGAGGAGGAGGCGATGGCGATGGTCGTCAACGGCTTCATCGAGCCCATCGCCAAGGAGCTCCCGCTCGAGTACGCCATAGAGCTGAACCGCCTGATCCAGCTCGAGATGGAGGGCTCGGTCGGCTAGAGTCCGACAGCGATAGTTGCAGATCTGGTGGGGGTGGGCTCAGAGCCCGCCCCCGTTTTTGAGAGAAGGGTGATAAATGAGCACGAACGGCGTGCCGGAGGTTCTGAAGAGTAAAGGGGTGAGCGCCGAGACCGTGAAGGCGCTCTCGGCGTACAAGGACGAGCCCGCGTGGCTAACCGAGAAGCGCCTCTCTGCGTGGCGCACCTTCGAGCGGACGCCGCTGCCCACACTAAGGGATGAGGCGTGGCGTTACACGGACATCTCGGACGTGAGGATAGAGGACTTCGTCCCCTACGCGCCGAGCCCGGACGTCGCTTCGGAGGGGGATCTCCCGGACGCCGTGCAGCGGCTCATAAGGGAGGGCGAGGAGAACTCGGCCCTTCTCGTGCAGCACAACTCCGAGACGACCTTCGTCCGTGCAGACGAGGAGCTCCAGAGAAAGGGCGTCATCTTCACCGACCTGCACACCGCCCTCAGGGAGAGAGGGGACCTCGTCAAAGAGCGCCTCTTCGCGCTCGTTCCGGAGGGCTACGACAAGTTCGCCGCGCTCAGTGCGGCCGCTTTCAGCGGCGGTTCTTTCCTCTACGTGCCGCGCGGGGTGGACGTGGAGGTCCCGATCCAGAGCTACAGGTGGCTCGATGTCACCGGCTCGATAATGCCCCGCACGCTCGTCGTGGTCGAAGAAGGCGCTACCGTCACATACATAGACGAGTACGCGTCGAGCGGCGGTGAGGAGCCTGCTCTGTCCAACGGCGCGGTCGAGCTCTTCGTCGGGCAGGGCGCGAACGTACACTACGTCTCCTTGCAGAACTGGGAGCGCAACGTGTTTCACTTCAACACCATACGTTCGTCGGCCGGGCGGGACGCCGTCATAAACAGCCTGGTCGTCTCCCTGGGCTCGGAGCTTTCCAGGACGAATGTCGAGGCGGGGCTCTCGGCTCCGGGGAGCGACTCGGAGATGCTGGGGCTCTACTTCGCCGACTCCAACCAGCTCCTCGACCACCACACCCTGCAGGACCATCTGGCGCCGAACGCGCACTCGGATCTCCTGTACAAGGGTGCTCTCAGGGACGAGTCGCTCGCGGTGTTCAGCGGGCTCATCCGGGTCGAGCCGGGGGCGCAGAAGACCGACGCTTACCAGACCAACCGGAACCTCATCCTGGGGACGGATGACGCGATGGCGGTCAGTTTGCCGAACCTGGAGATCATGGCCGACGACGTCAAGTGCTCCCACGGCTCGACGACGGGTCAGGTGGACGACACGGAGCTCTTCTATTTGATGAGCCGGGGAATACCCAGGCGCGAGGCCGAGAAGCTCGTCGTCTTCGGCTTCTTCGGCGAGGTCACCAGCCGCATCCCCTTAAAGGGACTCAAAGCGAAGCTCGACCGGGCGATAGAGGGCAAGATCGGGCTCGGCTTCGAAGAGCGGGTAGCGTAAGGGTTATGGCCGAGTTCCACAAGATAGCGAAGGCGGGGGACGTCGCCCCCGGCGAGGTGGGCGTCTACGAGGTGGAGGGCCACAGGGTCGCTCTCTGCAACGTGGACGGGGAGTTTCACGCCATCGAGGACGTCTGCACCCACGACGCAGGGCCGCTGGACCAGGGAGAGCTGATCGGATCCCAGATAAAGTGCCCGCGCCACGGCGCGAAGTTCGACGTGACCACAGGGAAAGCGCTCACCCTCCCGGCTGTGAAGCCCGTCCCCAAGCACGACGTGAAGATAGAGGGCGACGACATCTACGTGGCGCTCAGAGAAGCCAGGGTCAGCCCGACCATGGGCAGGAGGCGCCGGGCCAGGAGGTAGAGGCGTGTACGATGTGGAGGAGATCCGGCACCATTTCCCCATCCTCGAGCGGAGGATCGGTGACAAGAGACTCGTCTACCTGGACAACGCCGCGACCTCCCAGAAACCGCGGCAGGTGATCGAAGCCCTCACCGACTACTACGAACACCACAACGCCAACATCCACCGCGGTGTCCACCACCTGGCCGAGGAAGCCACGGCAGCCTACGAAGGTGCGCGCCGGAAGATAGCCCGCTTCCTCGACGCGCCGGACACAGCCGGCCTCGTCTTCACCCGCGGCACCACCGAGGCCATAAACCTCGTCGCCTACGCCTGGGGCCGCAAGTTCCTGCGCGAGGGCGACGAGGTCGTGATCACCGAGACAGAGCACCACTCGAACCTCGTCCCCTGGCAGCTCGCCGCACAGGCAACCGGCGCGAAGCTCCGGTTCATTCCCGTCCTGGAGGACGGGACGCTGGACATGGAAGAAGCGGAGCGTCTGATCGGAGCTAGAACCAGGCTCGTCGGGTGCATCCACGCCTCGAACGTCCTCGCCACCATAAACCCGGTCGAGAGGCTGGCGGAGCTCGCGCACGAGAACGGCGCCCTCATGCTGGTGGACGGGGCGCAGAGCGCGCCGCACCTGCCGGTGAGCGTGGAGGCTCTGGGGTGCGACTTCTTCGCGTGCAGCGGGCACAAGATGCTCGGGCCCACCGGCGTCGGGGTTCTGTGGGGCAGGCCGGAGATCCTGGAGGAGATGGACCCGTTCCTGGGCGGAGGGGAGATGATCCGGGAGGTGCGGCTGGATCACTCGACCTGGAACGACCTTCCCTACAAGTTCGAGGCCGGCACCATGAACGTCGCGCAGGCCGTGGGCCTGGGCGCCGCCGTGGATTATCTGGAGAGACTGGGGATGGAGAACGTCCGGGAACACGAGAGGCGGCTCGGGGAGTACGCTTACCGTCGGCTCTCGGAGATCGACGACCTCGCCCTGTACGGGCCGAAGAGAGAGCGGACCGGGATCGTCTCCTTCTCCCTGCCCGACGTGCACCCGCACGACCTCTCGCAGCTTCTGGACGAGGAAGGGATAGCTATAAGGAGCGGGCACCATTGCGCCCAGCCCCTGATGCGCCGGCTCGGCGTCGCGGCGACGGCACGGGCGAGCTTCTACGTGTACAACACCGAGGAAGAGGTGGACGCGCTGGTCTCGGCTATCGTGCGCGCCCGCGAGTTCTTCGGGGCATTCAGCGGGGCTAAGCCATGATGCGCGAGCTCTACACCCAGATCATCATGGACCACTACCAGCACCCCCGGAACCGGGGCACGCTGGAGGGCGCCGACCTCGAGGAGCACCTCCTCAACCCACTCTGCGGCGACGAGATCACAGTCTACGCCTATCTTCGGGACGGCAAGGTCGCGGACGTCAAGTTCGACGGAAGGGGTTGCTCCATCTCCCAGGCCTCGGCCTCGATGATGACCGAGAGGCTCATGGGCAGGAGCCGCGAGGAGGCAAAGAAGGAGATCCAGAGCTTCAAAGCCATGATGATCGGCGAGAAAGAGTTTCCGGAGACGGACGACCTGGCGGCCTTGAAGGGTGTGATCCAGTACCCCTCCCGCATCAAGTGCGCCACCCTCGCCTGGACCGCTTTCCAGAACGGCCTCGACAACGCCGAGAAGTAGCCGACGATTCCCATGCCGGTGAGTTACACGTCGGATCAGATCCGGGGGAAGTACGCCAAGGCGGCGCGGTGGTTCGATCTCGTAGAGAGGCCGCAGGAAATCCTGGGAATCGCTCGCCTGCGGCGGGATCTGCTGCGGCGCGCCCGCGGCGAGGTGCTTGAGGTCGCCGTCGGGACGGGCTCGAACCTGCGGCACTACCCGCCGGGTTGCTCCATCACCGCCGTGGACCTCAGCCCCGAGATGCTCGAGGTCGCGCGCAGAAAGGCAGGGAGGCTCGGGCTCCCTGTCT
>DASTQK010000140.1:0-4617 GCA_035761765.1 Rubrobacteraceae bacterium | reverse complement strand
GGAGGAGAAAGCTACTCCCCGCTCCTCGAGCTCTTCCTTTAGCTCAGAGAAGTTCTCGATGATGCCGTTGTGCACCACCGCTACGGCTCCGCCACTGCCTAGTTGGGGGTGGGCGTTGGCCTCGGTAGGACGCCCGTGAGTCGCCCAGCGGGTGTGTCCCACCCCGGTGCGCGAGTGGGAGAGGTGCCCGTTTCGCTCCTCGAGGGCCTCGGCCAGGTTGCCCAGGCGTCCGGGTTTCTTGATCGTCTCTAAGTGGCCATCGAGTTGGAGAGCGAGCCCTGCCGAGTCGTAGCCACGGTACTCGAGGTTCCTCAGGCCCTCCATGAGGACCTCCACGCACCGCTCGTCCTTGCCAACGTATCCCACTATGCCGCACACGCGATCACACCTCCCCCTATCGTCTACGGGCAGGCTCCGCTGGCAGGAGTGAAGGGTGAGGATATCTTCGGGCGTGAGCGGCGCTTTGTCCCCGGCGTCGCCGCCGGGATTTGTCGCCGTCCTTACGACCGCCCGCAAGCCGAGACGCACCCGCCGAATGGTTCGATGAACGTCTACCTCGTCAACTCCGGCACGTTTCGCAGACCGGAGTCCTGGCGCTTGCTTTGTGGTTCTTGCCCCTACCCCGAAAGCCGCAACGGTCCCGCCCGGCCTACCGGTTGCAGGTCTCTATACCTAACGCACCTCCCCGCCTCCGCCAGAAACAGCGCCATTACTGTACCCCGTGGCGGGCGAAAATGTAAGCCCGGCGCTAGAAGAGCCCGATCTGTATCACCCCGAAGGCGGCGAGCAGCGCGATGAGGATGGGCTGGTGGATCAGGTATACAAATAGCGAGTTTCGCCCGAGCGGAAGGAGGGGCCTCGCGACCGCCGGCGCCTTCCCCGCAATGAGAGCTGGCCTTCTGAGGCCGCCGTAGACGAGGTTCCCGGCGAAGACGCCGAGGAGGACCACTCCGAACCAGGGGAGCAGGGGCCGGTAGTCCGGCATGACGAGGTTCTCGGGGACCACGCCGAAGGGCAGGAGCCACGGGCTCTGCGAAGAGAGACCCTCGATCCTCACATAGACCCCTGTGGCTACGAGGGAGAGGCCGAGGAAAAGGTTAGCGAGCCGGTACCTCAGAAAGGGGTAGGCGAGGATTATGGAGACCCCGATCAGGTGCAGGATCCCGAAGGCGACGACACCCATCCCGAAGACAAGGAACACGGCCGTCAGCGCCATCCCGTAGGCAAAGATCCTGATCCCGCGCAACAGATATTTGCCGAAGAGGCTCCGGCCCGGATGCTCGGCGCTCGCCCTCGCGTAGCTGATGGCTAGAGAGACACCGACCAGGAACAGAAAAGCGCTCGCCGTGGTGTCGGCGAAGCGCGCCCAGAAGCCCGAGGTGGACTCGATGGGGTAGCCACCGAAGTAGTCCAGGTCGTACATCAGGTGGTAGACGACCATCATCGCTATGGCGACCCCGCGTGCGGCATCCACCTCCCAGAACCTCTCGCCCTTTGCGGCGCTGCGTTCCGTGCTCTACTCCTCGCGTCTGGTATCGGCAGGATCATAGCGCACGGCGCATCGGTTAGGATTTGGGGATGGAGAGAGACTTTATCATCAGGCCGGGGCGCCGCGAGGACGTTGAGGAGGCGGCCCGACTCTGGATGCGGAGCGCCGAGGAGCACACGGAGCACGACCAGATCTACGCGACAGCCCCGGGGGCCGAGCGGGTGATGCGCCGCTTTCTGGCCGACCTGACCGCCAGCAGCCACACCTTCCTTTTCGTGGCAGAGTCGGGAGGGCAGACGGTCGCCTTCATCTCGGGCGAGCTGCGCGAGGGCTCGCCGACCTTCCGCCAGAGGACGTGGGCCTCCGTAGACGACGTGTTCGTCGAGCCGGACAGCAGGAACCTCGGCATCGGCCGGGCCCTCCTCCAGAGCGTAGAGGCGTGGGCGAAGGAGAGGGGCGCCAACGGCATCTCCCTCCAGGTCGCGGCGGCGAACCGGAGGGGCCGCAAGTTCTACGAGGAGCTGGGCTTCCGCGAGGTCTCGGTATACGAGGTGCTCGAGTTCTAGAGTAGTTCGCGCACTAGGAGCTCTCTCTGTCGTGCTCTGCGATGACGCGTTGGGCTGCGGCGAAGGCGGAGTTGGCGGCCGGGACCCCGCAGTAGATGGCAGCGTGCAGGAGGACTTCTTTTATCTCGTCCTCGCTCAGGCCGTTCCGGAACGCAGCCCGCACGTGCATCTCCAGCTCCTCGAGCCTTCCGAGGGCTACCAGCGCGGTCAGGGTGATGCAGCTTCGCGTCCTGCGGTCCAGCCCCGGGCGACTCCAGACCTCGCCCCACGCGTAGCGCGTGATGAGGTCCTGGAAGTCCGCGGTGAAGCCGGTCGTGCGCTCGAGTGCCGCGTCGACGTGTCTATCTCCCAGCACCTCGCGCCGCACCTTCATCCCACGCTCGTGAGTAGGGTCATTTGAGCTCATCTCCCCCGCCTTGCAAGATGGTCGAGTATCGCCCGGGTCACGGCCTCGGGCTGCTCTATGTTCGCGAGGTGGGAGGCGCCGGGGATCACCTCGAAGCTCGCACCGGGGATGGAGTCGCGGATGAGCTCGCCGTGCTCTGGCGGGGTCGCGGGGTCTTCGGCGGCGGAGACGACGAGGGTCGGGGCCCGGATCTGCCCGAGCCTGTCTCTGAGGTCCATGTCCCGGATCGCCGCGCAGCACCCGGCGTAGCCTTCGGGGTCCGTCCCGCGCAGCATCGCTGCCGCCTTCTCGACGGTCTCGGGGTGTACGGAGAAGAACTCCGGGGTGAACCAGCGCACGACGACGCTATCCACCAGTGCATCCATACCCTCTGTCCTTGCGACCCTGATACGCTCGTCCCAGAGCTCTCGCGGGCCGAGTAGGGCCGAGGTGCAGCAGAGGACGAGGCCCTCGACGCGCTCCGGAGCCTCGCTAGCCAGCCACATGCCGACCATCCCCCCGATGGAGAGTCCGCACCACGAGAAGCGCTCTATCCCCAGCCGGTCGAGCAGCGCCAGGGCATCACGCCCGAGGTCCTCGATGGTGTACAGGCCGGGGGGAACGGGAGAGCCTCCGTGCCCGCGGTGGTCGTAGCGCAGCAGCCTGAACCGCTCGCGCAGCGCGGGTGCCCCTTCGTCCCACATTCGCAGCGTCGTGCCCAGAGAGTTCGCCATGACGAGCACGGGGGCCTCCTCGGGACCTTCTAACAGGTGATGGAGCTCGACGGTGGTTCCCTCTTTCATACGCGAACCTCCTTGCGGTACAGGGTGAGTGCCCGGTCGACGAACGCCCCGGCGGACCCGAGGTAGCCAGCCGGGTCTAGTGCAGCGTCTATATCCTCTGGTGAGAGCACCTCGCGCAGGGCAGGCTCCGCCAGAAGCTCCTCGCGAAACGGCTTCCCGTTATCGGTGACCCGCCGGGCTACCGCCTGCACGATGTCGTGCGCCTTCAGTCGCCCGAGGCGCTCCGCCGCAAGCGTGGTGACGTTCTCGGCGAGGAGCAGTCCACCGGTCATATCCAGGTTCTCCCGCATCTTCTCGGGATGGACCTGCAGCCCCTCCACTACCTCGCGGACAGCAGCGGCCACCCCTCCGGTCAGGGCCAGCGCGTCAGAGAGGGTCTCCCACTCGGAGTGCCACGCTCCGACGGCCCGCTCGTGCTCCCCTACCATCGCCGCTCCCAGCGTCTGGGAGAGGTCCTGCACCCGGTGGGCGCTCGCGGCTGCGGTCACGGAGAGGATGGGGTTCCGCTTGTGAGGCAACGTCGAAGAACCTCCGCGCCCCTCCCCGGCCGGCTCCGCGACCTCCCCGACCTCCGTCTGGGATAGCAGAATCACGTCGCGCGAGATCTTGGCGAAGACGCCCGCCAGCAGCGAGAGTGCATCCCCGAGCTCCGATATACGGGTCCGGTCGCTGTGCCACGGCAGCGCGGGCTCGGCGAGGTCCAGCTCCCGCGCGAACTGCTCCAAAACGGAAGGTCCGAAGCGGCCGAGAGAGGCCAGGGTTCCCGCCGCCCCGCCCAGCTGGACGGCCAGACGCGCCGAGCGCACGTCGAGTAGCCTCCTCCTTGCCTCCAGTACGGAGACGAGCCAGCCCGCCGCCTTGAGGCCGAAGGTGGTCGGCAGTGCCTGCTGGAGGAGCGTCCGTCCGGCCATGAGGGTATCCCGATGGGCTTCGGCGAGCCGGGCGCATGCCGCTGCGATGCCGTCCGCATCGGTAAGGATCAGGGTCAGGGCGCGCTTCGCGACGAGCATCGCCGCGGTGTCGATGATGTCCTGGCTCGTCGTCCCCTTGTGAACGTAGCGGGCGGCATCTTCGGATACCTCCGAGACGGCAGCGGTGAGCGCGCGCACGAGCGGCGGGACGGGGTTGCCCGCGGCGCGTCCTCCCTCCCCGATCTCCTCCGGGTCGAAGAGGGACGCGTCGCAGCGGGAGGCGATTACCTCCGCGGCTTCGCCGGGGATCAGGGCAGTCCGCGCCTCGGCTGCAGCCAGAGCGCTCTCCGCGTCGAGCATGGCCTGTACCCAGGCCCGGCCTCCGACCGCCTCCCGGAACCTGTCCGGGACAAAGATCGGCCGGAACAGCTCTCCGGCCATCTCTAGAGCTCGAAGAACGCGG
>DASTQK010000139.1:0-7076 GCA_035761765.1 Rubrobacteraceae bacterium | reverse complement strand
CAACCTGTTTCTGGTTCCCCTGGGCGAGAGAGGTGAATGGTACCGCTACCACCAACTCTTCTCCCAGTTCCTGCGCTACGAGCTCGAGAGCAGTAGCCCCGAATTGGTGCCTGTTCTGTATGGTCGGGCGAGCGCCTGGCTGGAGGGCGAGGGGTTCTTCGACGGCGCAATCCGGAACGCCGTCGCGGCCACGGACCATGAGCGCGCGGGCTTGCTGGTCGCGCGCCATTGGTACAGCTACGTGCTAGCTGGCCAGATGGCGACCGTGGAAGGGTGGCTCGAGTCGCTGCCCGAAGTGCAGATTTCGCACGATCCGGCGCTACTTCTGGTGGAGGCGTGGCTCTGCATCCTCTCTGGTAGGGGCGAGGAAGGCGAGAGGCTCCTGACGCTCGCCGAGAGCATCCCCCACGAAGGACCGCTTCCCGACGGGACCGCCTCTGTCGAAGCGGGCACGGCTACCATACGAGGCATCTTCGGCTTTGGGGGCGTCCGGAGCACCCTCGAGGCGGCCCGGCTCGCCGTGGAATCGGAGCCCGAGCTGACCTCGCCGAGGGCGGCATTGTTGCGCTTCGGGCTGGGATCCAGCTATTACCTCTCTGGAGAGAGGTCGTTGGCTCGAAAGTGGTTGGAGGAGGCCCTCGAGCTGACGGAGACCGGCCAACCACTGTTGCGGACGGTTTGCCTGTCCTACCTTTCGATCATCGCGGCAGACGAGGGACGTCTGGACGAGGCCGGGAGGCTCGCACGCGAGGCGCGATCGCAGCTGAGCAGGTTCGGGCTGCAGGGGGTGCCCCAGTCTACCTGGGTGCCCATCGCGCTCGGCTACATGCTCGCAAAACGCGGGGACCTGGTCGACGCCCAAGCCGAGCTCGAAGGCGGTCTTTCGGTGCGAAGGAAGTTGCCCGATCTGAGCCCCTGGCCAACCCTCATTGGCTTGCTCGCGCTCGCGCAGGTATACCTCGCGCGTGGCGACAGGGGCAGGGCTCGAGAGGCTCTCGCCGAGGCGCGCACCATGCTGGAGAGGTATCCCGACTCCGGCATCTTCCCCGAGCTCTTGGAGCGCGGGGAGGGAGGGCTTCGCAAGGGCAGGCGGCGGGACGGATCGCTCGACGTCGAGCTCACGGAGCGCGAGCTCGACGTGCTGAGGCTCCTTGTCGGCGAAATGCCCGTCACGCAGATAGCACAGAGCCTATATGTCGCGCCCAGCACGGTAAGAACCCAGATCAAGTCCGTCTACCGCAAGCTCGGAGCTTCCTCGCGCGAGGAAGCTGTGGAGGAGGGGCGTCTCAGGGGGCTCGTCTAGCCTCCACCACCAGGTCGTAAATCCCCTAGGGGAAATGAAGTCGTGGATGAAGACAGACCATCCCGATGTGCTCTACGCTCGGAGAGAGTCATGTAGAGCGGTGGCAATAAGAGGACCCACGGACATGGGCACAAGGACGGTCTACCGGATAGTGGTACGCGGAGAACTCAGCGAGCGCTACGCTGTTGCCTTCGAAGGGATGGAGATGGAGACGAATAGGGGGCGAACAGTCCTCACGGGGGAGATCAAGGACGAGCCCCACCTGCACGGCATCCTCAACCGCATAGGCTCTCTGGGGCTAAGGCTGGTGAGCGTCGAGGATTTGTCCGAAAGCTGAGGCGATGTGGCGATCTACCCATCGGCTGTCGATCGTGTGGCTAATAAAGGACCGCGGTCTCGGAGAGAGTAGCGAGCGCCGACCGGCGTATCGCCGGTTGGCGTTTTCATACGGAGCCGTACAAACCAGGACAGGAGGCTAAAAGGGGATGGGTTGTCTATTCGCCTTGTTCGGGGGGCTATTCCCACGACTGGCACTCTTCATCATCTGGGTAGCAAGACCTGCTCTCGTGGCCGCGGCATTCAACACGTTCATCTGGCCATTGCTTGGCATCATCTTCCTCCCCTTTGCCACCCTGATCTACGTGGTCCTCTACATCCCCGGCGTCGGGCTCAGTGGTTGGGGGTGGTTCTGGGTCATCCTCGCCGCGCTGCTCGACGTAGGCCACTGGGGCGCCAGCTACACCCAGCGCAACCAGATCCCGGGGGTGCGTGGCGCGTGAAGAAGGAGCGCACAACTGGGTTCTACCTGGATACGGGCTCCGTCTGAGGCGTTAGTGGCACCATTGACAAGGGAGATAGATTGCACACCGCCATGGCGCGTGAGAGTAATCACGCTTGATTTGCGAAAGGAGAGGAACAAGCTATGTGCCGCTGGCTCGCCTACTCGGGTTCCCCGATCCTCCTCGATGAGCTGCTCTACAAGACCGAGCACTCCCTCATAGACCAGAGCCTCCACGCTCGCCTCGGCGTCGAGACCACAAACGGCGACGGCTTCGGCGTCGGCTGGTACGGCCTATCCACCGACGCGCCGGCCATCTTCCGCAGCATCGAGCCGGCCTGGAACGAGCGCAACCTGCGCGAGCTCTCCTCCCACGTCGAATCACCCCTCTTTCTCGCGCACATCCGCGCCTCTACGGGCACGGCAGTCCAGCAGACCAACTGCCACCCTTTCCGCTACGGCAAGTGGCTGTGGGTCCACAACGGCCTCGTGCGCGACTTTGCGCGCCTCAAGCGAGAGCTCGCACTCGCCGTGGACGAATCGCTCTATCCTTCCATAGAAGGCTCTACCGATTCTGAGATGCTCTTCTACCTCGCTCTCACGCTCGGGTTAGAGGACGACCCGCCCGGGGCGGTTGGGCGGATGGTTGGATTCGTCGAGGAGGTAGGGCGCCGGCACGGCACCGAGCACCCGATCCAGATGACGATCGGGACGACCGACGGCAAGAGCGTGTGGGCTTTTCGGTACTCGAGCGAGGGGAAGTCGCGCACGCTGTACTACAGCACCAGCGTGCGCACGCTGCGGGAGATGTATCCGGAGCGTCCGCGCCTGCAGGAAGCATCCGACGAGACGCGGATCATCGTCTCGGAGCCGATAGTCGAACTTGCCGGAGCGTGGAACGAGGTGCCCGAGTCGAGCTATGGCGTCGTGCGGGAGGGAGAGGATGAGCTGCACGAGTTCCGACCTCGATGAAGCGCATCAGCGGCTATAGCAGTGCTTGCCGGTCCCCGCTGGCTTACGAGATCAGAGTAATCCCTGAGCAGGATCGTGAATCCAACGACGGAGGTGACTGACGATGGAGAAGATAGGGCCGGTTCAGCTGTTGGCCGTCGGTTTCGGCCCGCAGGCGAAATTCGAGGGCAGGATCATCGACGAGCTCTCCAGGCTCGAACGACACGAGACTATCCGCATCCTCGACTTGCTGTTCGTTCAGAAGGACGCCGAGACCGGAGACCTCCTCGCCCTCGACTACCAGGGCGAGGAGCTGGGCGCCATAGTCGGCGCGCTGCTGGGCTTCGAGTTCGAGGGCGATCGGCCGCCTGACTCGCAGGAGGTCGAGAGCCACGCCTTCGGGCTCTCGCACACAGAGATCGAGGAGATAGCGGCCTCGCTGGAGCCGGGCAGCTCTGCCGGCTTCGTGCTCATCGAGCACGTGTGGGCGCGGGAGCTCAAGCGTGCGATCCGCGAGGCGGGCGGCTTCCCGCTTGGGGAGGGCTTCCTCACGCCTGAGGCGATCGCCGCGGTAGGTGCCGAGCTCGTCGCCATGTCAGAGGCGCTCGAAGAGCTAGAATCGGAGGAGGCGGGCGCAGGGGTCTAGGGAGGAAGCGCGAAGAATACGGTCGGAGAGACGCAGAAGAAGAGGAAGGAGTGCAGAGATGGGACTGATGGCGGCACGGGCGGCAGGCCGAATGCAAGCGCGCCAGACATACAGGACCATGTCGCGCATGGAGCGACGCCGCTCGTTCGTCCAGAGCAGGGTGGGGATGAGGCAGGACTTCGGCCGCGAGGAGCCCGCGGAGACGACGGCGTCTCCTGCTCCCGCAGCCACGTCCGAGCCCGGCTACGTGGCGGAGCTGGAGCGGCTCGCCCAGCTGCGCGACCAGGGGATACTTAGCGACGAGGAGTTCGAGGCCAAGAAGAAGCAGCTACTCGGGATCTGAAAACCCAAGGGTAGCGAAGGGAGCGCGCACTCGGTGCGGATTAAACCTGCCAAGGACGATCGCCTGACTTCGCTGAGGAGCGCTTCAAGGGAGGCGGTGGGACATAAGCAGCGAACCTCACGTATGCTTCAGCCTACGGCACGTGCTGGAGGAGACCAAGAGCCAAAGGAGCTAGAGCCATGGACCTAGCCATCATCCCCCTCGCCATCACCATGAACGCGGGACCACAGATCATGTCAGCGCTCATCTTCATCACCGCCTCCAAGCCGCTCAAGCTCTCGGCAGCCTTCCTCGCAGGCGTGGTCATAGCCGTCAGCGTGGGCGTCACCATCACCTATACTTTCGCTACCCTTCTCGGCAACAGCGTCTCGCTCGGCGACCCATCCGACAACAGATCGCTCGGCCAAATAATCCAGTACCTGCTCGTCGGGCTGCTGGTATTCCTGTCCATCAAGAGCTACGTGCGCCGCGAATCTATCGAGCCCCCCAGGTGGCTTGGCGCTCTGCAGAACGCCGAGCCTAGGACGGCGTTCAGGACCGGACTGCTGCTGCTCTCTGTTTTCCCTTCGGACTTCGTCGTGCTGGTGACGGTGGGGATGCACCTAGCTCAGAACAACGCTTCCCTTGTGGCTGCGCTGCCTTTCGTAGCGGCTACCATCTTTATAGCGGCGCTTCCGATGCTGTTTTACCTGCTGTTCCACAGGCGGGCGCAGCGGGCGATGCCCAAGGTGCGCGACTGGATGAACGCCAACAGCTGGCTGGTGAACATCATCGTCTACGTCATCTTCATCGTGCTCATCGTCTCCTGATGAAGACATACCACAAAGGCGAACAACGGTGTCGCTACACTCATGAGCCAGAGGCAAGCGATACTACGGCAGGTGGTGGGTTGTGTTTGTTAGCTGTGCACCACCCGGGCAATGACTGAATCCCGCAGCGCAATGCCTCGCCGCCATGAAGGGAGAGCAGTGAAAGCAGGTCAAGACCCAAGTGTCGCAGCGGCCTCGGAAGCGTCTACCGTGATGGCAGGTCTTCGCGAGGGCATGACGAGAGCCTCAACCTACCAGCAGCGGCGCGAACGTGGACGCGCGGCGCGTCAGAGCACGCCCCGAAGCAGCCACGCAGTATACGCCCCTGCGCGTGAGTGGCCGGATCCGGTCGATCTTCTGGAGGCGCAGGCGCAGAACCGGGAACCCGATCTCGCTCGGATTCGCTACACGCGCATGACGCCTTCTCCGTTTACGTTCATGCGCGGGGCGGCGATCACTATGGCCCACGACCTAGCGGGAACACCGCATACCGGCATCCAGGCCCAGCTATGCGGCGACTGCCACCTTCTGAATTTCGGGCTGTACGCCTCCCCGGAGCGAACGCTCCTCTTCGACGTCAACGACTTCGACGAAACCCTGCCAGGACCCTGGGAGTGGGACGTGAAGCGCCTGGCGACGAGCCTCGTCGTGACAGGACGGGAGAATGGTTTCGCAAGCGCGGATTGCCGAGCAGCGGCGCGCGAGGCCGTGAGATCGTACCGGCAGCGAATGGCCGAGTATTCAGAGATGGGAGAACTCGAGGTCTGGTACTCACGCGTGAGGGCGGAAGAGATTCTCGATCTGATCGCCGACTCGAAGACCATGAATAGGGCGAAAAAGGCCATGAGCAAGGCACGTGGCCGCGACAGTCTGCAAGCTCTCTCCAAGCTGACCGGTGTCGTCGATGGTCGGCGGATCATCGTCGACGATCCACCGCTTGTGGTTCGCGTCGTGGAGGAAGGGCTGCGGGCACAGATCGACGACATCCTGCAGATGTACAGGGGAACCCTGCAAGACGACCGGCGTCACCTGCTCGATCAGTACCGTTTCGTGGACGTGGCGAGAAAGGTCGTGGGGGTAGGTAGCGTCGGCACGAGGGACTACATCGTGTTGCTCGAAGGTCGCGACGAAGATGATCCGCTGTTCCTCCAGGTCAAGGAGGCACAGGCTTCTGTGCTCGAATCTTTCCTCCCGAAGAGCGCCTACAGAAATCATGGACACCGTGTCGTCGCGGGCCAGCGGCTGATGCAGGCCGCGAGCGACATCTTTCTAGGCTGGCTCCGTGGCCCGGGCGGCCGCGATTTCTACTGGCGTCAACTGCGAGACATGAAGGGATCTGTGAAGGTGGAGCGCTTGTCGCCCGGCGAATTGGGCCTGTATGCCAGCATCTGTGGCTGGGCGCTGGCCCGCGCCCATGCCCGCTCCGGCGACCGCGTGCAGATCGCCGCCTACCTGGGCAAGAGCGAGCGCTTCGACGTGGCGATCGCCGACTTCGCGAAGGCCTACGCAGACCAGATCGAGCGAGACCACGCGGCTCTCTGCGCCGCCGTGAAGTCGGGTAAGGTCGCAGGCGATGGAGGTGCATGAACAGAACCTCGTCGAGCGCAAGAAAGGATGGCAGATGGTCGAAGTTATCTCGGCGGGCAGTCGCATGAGGTTCAGCGCCTCCTCGACGCGGCGAGGTCACCGCCGGACTTGACCACACGAGTCTGCTGGGGTCCGTGCAGCAAAGCACCAGGGAAAGGAGCAGCGAGTATGCCGCTTAGCGACGAGCAGATGGAGAAGGTGCGCCAGTATTTCAACCTCAACGGGGTGGTCGCCGACTGCCCCTATTGCTCGGTGCACGGATGGGAACGCGGGGAGCTGATCTCCGCTACGGTAGTCGACGAGCAGGGCAACGCGCTGCCGATGGCCCAGTTCACCTGCGACAACTGCGGACACATCTCATTGTTTGACGCCAGACGCCTGGGACTGCTCAGCGGCTAGGGAGTGTGAACTCTCGAGCGAGTTTGCCTGATCGATCGGCAGTTACGCGTGAGCTGTGCGGAACGAGGAGGTCGCCATGACCGATCCCAACGGCACCAGTCAGCCGGTCGATGGCAGTGGCGAGAGAGTGGCCCGGCCCGCTACAGGCCGCGGCTCCGAGGACGGGCCACAGCCGCTCGCGATCGTGCGCCTCCTACGTCGTTGCTGATTCCCGGGTGCAGCTGACTCCTGCAGTCATTACCGGACTTGCCGCGGGCTCC
>DASTQK010000138.1:0-4219 GCA_035761765.1 Rubrobacteraceae bacterium | reverse complement strand
ACGGACTTGAGGATCTCCGCGTCTATGAGGTCAGACGGCTCGACCTTCTGCCAGTTCGAGTACTCCTCGGGGTACTCGGGATTGAGCACATGGCCTTTGAGCCCCACGCAGACGCTCTCCTCACCCTTCCAGGTGAAGGTGTGGTGCGGCACGCTCCGGTGCTTGCCCTCCTTGAGGGGCCCCTCCGCGAGAATCTGGGCTATCTTCTTGGCCGCGTTTGCTTTCTCAGAGATTATTAATCGCATGTTGCTACGATTCTACACCGACAACAAGCACTTTGTCGGTTCTTAGTAGCTGCTTGTGCTTCGGGGCGATCCTGGTCTGCAGGGATCGCACCCGGTACTTGCTAGGCTGCATGTCCCCCCGTTCTAGCTTTTCACCGGCTCGTCTCTCCGAGAGACGCGTCCGATGTTTCTCTATAAACCACCCCGGCAGGTTTTTCAACCAGCGGAGCCGGGGACTGCATGATCGGGGAATAGAATAGCTGGCCGTTCCCTCTGGAGGTGCAGGTTGTGAGTATAGATGATGCGGGAGCTGGCGGGGATTGGCCGTGGATAGCGTCGGCCTCAGAGGTCGAAAGTATGGCTTCCTCCGCCCTCGATCTCGCGCACCTCGTCGCCAACGCCCAACCTCACAGAGCGGTTGGAGCCGTCGGTCTGGGCGACGATCGTCAGCTTGGCTCCCCGCAGCGCGACCTCGACCGGCGTCTCGTGGAATCGCAGGTGGAGCGAGAGCCCGTCCAGCCTCTCGTTCGGCTTCGGGTCGAAGCAGAGGGTCGTGTCGCGCGTCTTCGCCCCGACGTAGTGGCGTTGGATCAGGTCCAGCGTCCCGGCCATGGCTCCCATGTGGATGCCTTCCCGGGTGGTTCCGCCCTGGATGTCGCCCACGTCGCTCTCCAGGGCGGTCATGAACATCTCCCACGACCTCCCGGCGTCCAGCTCAGCGAGTACGGCCGCGTGCACAACGTAGCTCAGGGTCGAGCCGTGGGTGGTGCGGGGTTCGTAGTAGGAGACGTTCTTCTCGAGGGCGTCGGGGGCGTAGCCGTATCCGAGCCGCTCGAAGAGCTGCCGGAGCTCCCCCCTCGAGAACAGGAAAAACAGCATCAGGACGTCGGCCTGCTTACTGAGCTTGTAGCGGTCTGGCGTGTCCTCCTCGGCCCTGAGGATCCTATCGAGCCGCTGGATGTTGCCGTACACGGCGCGGTAGCGTTCCCAGTCGAGCTCCTCTAGGTCCTCGTAGCCCTCGAACTGGCTGATCACGCCCTCCTCGCCGTGAAACGGCACGAACATCCTCTGGCTCATCTCCCGCCAGGTGCGCACCTCCTCGTCCGTGAGCTCGAGGCTCTCGCGCAGGGTCTCACGAAACCGCTCAGGGAGCAGCTCGAGCACCTTCTGGACGGTATCCGAGATCCAGGCAACTATCACGTTGGTGTAGGCGTTGTTCCTCAGGCCTTCCTCTTCGGAGTTGGGGTACTTCTCGTGGAACTCGTCGGGGCCCATGACGCCGTGTATCTCGTAACGGTCCCTATCTGGGTTGAAGTGGGCGATCGAAGACCAGAAGCGCGCGATCTCGAGCATCATCTCGGCCCCGTGTTCGAGCAGGAACTCGAAGTCGCCGGTCGTCTGGTAGTAGCGCCAGATGTTGTAGAAGATGGCGGCCCCCACGTGCCTCTGGTTGCGGCTGAGGTCCCGCTCCCACCGCCCCGAGCGAGGGTTGAGGTGGACGACCTGGGTCTCCTCCTGGCCGTCGGAACCGCTCTGCCACGGGTACATAGCCCCTCTGTAGCCAGCTTCCTGGGCCGCTGCCCGCGCTTCATCGAGTCGTCTATAACGATACATCAAGAGCTCGCGTGTAATCTCGGGTAGCCGGAAGTTGAGGAACGGGTAGATGTAGAGCTCGTCCCAGAAGACGTGCCCGCGGTACGCTTCGCCGTTGAGCCCGCGGGCAGGCACGCCTGCGTCGAGGTCCGCGGTGTGCGGCGAGCAGACCTGCAGGACGTGAGAGGTGTGCAGGCGGACGAGTAACTGGACCCGGCCGTCCTTGGGGACCTTTATGTCGCAGACCGACCACAGCTCCTCCCAGGCCCGCGCGTGGCGGTCGAAGGCTCCCGCGAACCGCTCGTAGCGACCAACCGCTTTTATCGCGTTCCCGAGCGATTCGTTTATGGCATAGTCGCGCGAGGTGTAGAAGGCGACCAGCTTCTCAACGCGCACGGGCACGCCCTCCTCGACCTCCAGGGCCTGCACCTGGTGTATGTAGTCCTCCATCCGGTAGAGGATGCGACGGGGCTGGATCTCTCCACTCTCCCCGTAGACCCGCGTGCGGGCCGCCTGAGCGACGTAGATGCGCGACTGCCGTGTCTGGGTCACGAGCGCGATGATGTCCGGTTCCAGCAGCCTGGTCGTCCCGGCGGTGAGGTGGCGGTCTTCGAGCTTCCCGTAGCGGGCGACACCCTGGTTCTTCACCTGGCCGTCCAACGCCGTCAGCACCTCTACACTGCCCGACCAGTTCTCGGGGACGATGGTCCACTCGATGGCTGCCTGGTGCATGTTGGCCATGCTCACGAAGCGGCGGGAGCGAAGTGTGGTCTCGCGACCGGCCCGATCCCGGAACCGCAGGTGCCGCGAGACGGTCGCCGTCCGCACGTCGAGCTCATGCCTGTAAGACAGGAGCTCGACGTTGTCCAGCCCGATAGGCTCCTCGCCCTCGATCATGAGCTTGAGCACGAGCCAGTTGGGCAGATTGACCAGATCCTCGTTCACGATCGGCCTGCCGGCCAGAATGGTGGTCTCCCGGTTGTAGCCGCCGTGCACGTAGGTGCCGGGGTAGTGGACGCCGTCGGCGTCGACCCAGTCCGCGGCGCCCCGCGCGCAGAAGTAACCGTTGCCGGTGGAGGTCAGGGCCTCGCGCAGCCCCTCCTCCTCGGGCTCGAACTGGTCGTAGGCAAGCGTCCACCCCGACAGGGTCTCCCACTTCGACTCCCCCAGCTTCTCCCCCCTGGCCATCTCCTCTCCCCTACCTCAGCTCAAGCTCCGCGAGGTCGCCGACGACAACGTCGGCCCCGCTCTCCCGGAGAGCCTCCCGGTGCTCGCCACGCGCCACCCCGACGACGAGGCCGAAGCCGCCCGCCCGGCCCGCCCGGACACCCGAGATGGCGTCCTCTACCACGACGGCCCGCTCCGGACCTACCCCGAGACTCCGGGCTGCCTCCTCGAAGGTGTCGGCGGCAGGCTTGCCGGCAAGCTTCTTCCTCTCTGCAACATTTCCATCTACTCTAGCATCAAAGAGATCCCGCAGTCCGGCTGCTTCCAGCACCGCCTCGCAGTTCTTGCTCGACGTAACGACGGCGGTGCGCTCGCCCCTGTCTCTGAGCTCCCGGACCAGGGCCACCGAAGACTCGAAAACCTTTACACCCCTGGTCCTCAGCACCTCGTTGAAGGCCTCATTCTTGCGGTTCCCGATCCCGCACACAGTCTCCCTCCCCGGCGGATCTCCGGGATCCCCCCACTCCAGGACGATGCCCCGGGAACGCAAGAAGCTGTCCACGCCGTCATAGCGCGGCTTGCCGTCCACGTAGCGGTAATAGTCCGGGTCTATCTCGAAAGGCTCGAAGTCGCTACCCTGGCGTGCCGCCAACGCTTGGAGGTAACCGTCGAAAGTTCTCTTCCAGGCGGCAGCGTGCACGCTAGCCGTGTCGGTGAGGACCCCGTCGAGGTCGATCAGCCAGGCGTCGTAGTCACCGGTAGAGACGGGATGCCTCTCGCGTGATGCGCTTGCCAGAACCTGCTTCCTCGTGTAGCCCACAGAACGAAAGAAGCTAGCGAAGATATTCCCACCGGAGATAACCTCGCTAGCCCGTGCCACGACGTTATGCCGTGGTCAACATCAACAGAGAGCTCCTATGTCAAGCTTCCCTGTCCATCGGTCTCTACCTCCTGCTAAAGGTATGTTCCCGACACACTGATTATACCCGATCAAATGCGCTCCACACAACCCCCAGCGACAACACCTGAGAGACCAGCATGATGGCCGCGCAGAAGAAAACCTTCCAAAAGTCACCAATGGGGCGCGGGATCTCGACGCTAATGCCTTCGCGGACGGCACCACAGACCGCGGCCTCGCTGCTACGGGTCGGGGGTAATGGAAGCGTTGCCGAGGAGCGCCCGGACGGCGAAGAGCCCGACGATGCCAACGAGGGTTGCGAACCAGAGGGTGGCGA
>DASTQK010000137.1:0-4468 GCA_035761765.1 Rubrobacteraceae bacterium | reverse complement strand
CGCCGTCGTGGAACTTGACGCCCTCCCTGAGCCTGAAGGTATAGGAGCGACCACCGTCTTCGGGCTCGGGGATCTCGGTAGCGAGCGCCGGTATGACGTCGGTGCTCTCGGGCGCGAAGTCCAGGAGACCGTCGAAGATCTGACGCGTCACCCGCAGCGACTCGCCGTCGGTGGTGTTTACGGGATCCAGCGATACCGAATCAGCCCCCCGCCCGAAGACGAAGGTGTCGCTCCCTGCGCCTCCACCGCCACCTCCGCCGCCCTGGATGGTCCCTCCCCCACCGCAACCAGCGATGCCGAGCAGAGTCGCGCCGGCCAGACCGGCGCCGCTCAACCTGAGGAAGTCACGACGGCTTATGTGTATGCTTCGCCTTGCCAAGGTACGCTCCCTTCTAACCCCGTCGGATGAAATATCCGCGTTCCGGATAAGGTAACAAAAGCTCTCTCGCGCCGCCACCTAGAAGAGCGAGCCCCCTATCTCCTCCCCACGGCGTAGCCTGTTGGCCGCGTTGTGGGCCTGGCGGGTGGGCTCGGGCAATCGATATTTCGTGCAGCAAGAAAGAACGAGCTCGACGGAGCTGCCCAGGTCTACCCCGTTCCCTACCGAGACGTAGACCGGCGAGACCCCGTCACGGGTCCGCACGGCCTTCCCTACGACCTCCCCGCGGTGCACCAGGTCCGTGGCGTTGCCCTTCTCCATCCCGGGCTCCTCGAACTTGCCGACGAGCACCGTCTTGGCACACCCGACCGTGGGAACGTCGAGGAAGAGCCCGACGTGCGACGCGAGCCCCATCCGGCGCGGGTGGGCGAGCCCCTGGGCGTCGAGCACGAGGACGTCCACCGCAGTCTCCACCTTCTCCAGAGCCCCGAGGAGGGACGGCATCTCCCTGAAAGACAGCAAGCCAGGCACGTACGGGAACTCGAGCGGCGCCTCGAACCCCTGCGCCTCCACGACCGAGAGGCCAGGGAAGTCGAGCACGACGACCGTGGCGTAGGCCATACCGTCCTGCGTCGAGACGTCGGCCCCGGCGACGTAACGCACCTCTTCGAGATCCAGCGCCGGACCCGCCTCGACCCCGGACGCGAGCCGCTCCTGCAAACGCCGCGCCTCCTCGGGCGACAGGCCGAACCCGTGAAGCTTCTCGATCCTCATGACCAAGGGCGATTATCCCAGAACTCGGGCGAAAGAGACGAGCCACATACACGTGCGGCCCCAAAAAGACCAGCCCGACCGATGGAATCTGGAGGGGGGAATGGTCCCATCGGCCGGGGCTCGGTTTAATCGGAATATTACAGTTGCGTTGTTACGGTGGGATTGCCTCCACGTTACGGTGTCGTTACGTAAGGGAAACACTTTGGTTACAAACCGCCGTGGAGCGCGGGATCTGGTATCCAGGCGCACACACAGCATGAAGTTGAGGTTCGGGTTTACGGTTAGTGATGGGCTCTTTCGTCAGGCCACCGTGACGCCGATGGTGTGATAACCGGAGGCGCCGGAGGGGTGCGGCGGGGCCTTGCTGGCGGTCTGGGTCTCGCCCGTGCCGTCTGTGGCGCGCACCTGGAGGGAGTACTGGCCTGGCCTGGCGTTCCACTCGTAGATCCACTGCCGCCAGGTATCTATATCGAGCTCTCTGGCGAGGCGGGCCCCGTTCCAGGTCTCGCCGCCATCGGTGGAGACCTCGACGCGCTCGATGCCGCGGTGGGGAGCCCACGCGATACCGCCCACCTGTATAGTACCGGCGGAGAGTTGATCGCCGTCCATTACGGTGTCGATGCGAGACTGGGTCTTGATGGGACCCTCCTTCGCCCAGGTGCGCTGGATCCAGTACGCGTCGAAGTCCCAGTTGGTGAGCTCTATCTCGGAGAGCCACTTGGTCGCCGAGACGTAGCCGTAGAGGCCGGGAACGACGAGCCTCACGGGATAGCCGTGCTTGAGGGGAAGCTCGCTGCCGTTCAGGCCGAAGGCGACAAGGGCCTCGCGGCCGTCGAGAGCTATCTCCGTCCTGAAGCCTGCCGTGAAGCCGTCCACGCTGCGGCCCACGAGCTGCATGTTAGAGCGCGTGATCTTGTCGCGGCTCACCCCGGCCTCGGCGAGCACGTCGGAGAGCAGAACTCCGGTCCAGCGCCCGTTGGAGACGAGCCCGCCACCGACCTCGTTCGAGACGCACGAGAGCGTGATGTCCGCCTCGCGGGTGCTCATTCCGAGGAGGTCTTTGTAGGAGAGCTCCAGGGGGTTATCCACCGCGCCCTTGACCGAGAGCTTCCAGCCGCTCACGTCTATGCGAGGCGAGGTCAGGGCAGTGTCTATGAGGTAGAAGCTGCTCGCCGGCGTGATGAGCTTGGGCATCCCCGGCGCGTCTATGGAAGCGTCTTCTGGCGGCGGCGGGAGCGTCTCGTGCCTGACCGACTCCCGGGCGCCGCCTTCCTCGCCCTGCGAGGTCCCGGCAGGCGACTCCGGCAGGTTCAGCCGCTTGGGCTCGGTAGACGCCTGGGCGCCCCGGCCCGCGAGCACGCGTCCGGCGCCGAGCGCTGCGAGGCCCGCCACCGCCGCGCCGCCGCCGAGCAGCAGGAAGCCCCGGCGTCCGACCGCCGTGCCATCGGACGAGTGCGCCTCCCTGGACCTGACGACCGGAGAAGAGGGGTCGGCGGTCGATCCCGCCCGGGGCGCGGTATCCGGGGCGGCTACCTTCTCCGCCCGGAGGCCGGAGGTGCGCAGCAGGGTCTCGGTGGTGGCGACACCCAGAGCCAGGGCGCCCACGATAGTGACTACGGTGGGGATGGGAGCCACGAAAGGCTCGGCCAGCGAGGCGGCTATGCCTATCGCAGCAAGAACGCCCACGCCGACCAGGGCGAGGAGAGGACGGCGAACGGCGAGTATCGCCAGGGCAGCCGAAAAGGCAAGCGCGCCGATCACGGTGCACGTGATCAGGACCGGGATATCCGCCTGCCCCAGGATCTCGATCCCTCTCGTCACCAGCTCGCCCGGCGTGAACTCTATGATCCCCTGTACGAGCGCTACGAATACCGACGGAACCAGAGAGTAGAGGCCGTGGACCAGCTCGGCGACGCCGAACGCCGCCACCGCCCCGATGATCCCCGCGATCCCTGCTTTTGTCCTGCCGCTCACGCTTGCTCTCCCGTATCTCGCCTGAACGGAGACCATACCTCCGCTCGATCCCTACACGATTATTACGGTTCCGCGCAAGATATCGGATCACCGGCGGGAGCAAGGCACCTTGACACGCCCGCTCTTTGAGGCTAAAAACCCCTTGTACAAAGGCGATGACGGGAACGAGTACGGTCGCGAGGACCCGCCAGAGCGAGCCGGGGGGCGGTGTGAAGCCCGGCGCGGGGCGCGGCCCGAAGATCCTCCCCGAGCCGCCGACCCAAAGCGAAGGGCCAAGCGCTGGCCCAGGCGTTAGTAGGCTCGGCCGGGTGCGCCCGTTGCAGCGCGAGGGTGTCTTCGGGGCACCCGTGGAGAGGTCCGGGGCCGCGAGGCTTCGGGCAAGCGGGGTGGTACCGCGAGGGTCTTTAAGGCTCCCGTCCCTGCGGTGGAGCGTTGCTCCGCCCGCTGTGGACGGGAGTTTTTGCGTCGAGAGGTGTGCGAGATGGCATTCGAGAAGGTGAGACCGCAGGTAGACTTCCCCGGCCTCGAGAGGGAGGTCATGGACCTCTGGGCGAGGACCGGGGCCTTCGAGAAGTCCGTCGAGAGGCGGCCCAAAGAGAGGCCGTTCGTCTTCTACGAAGGGCCGCCGACCGCCAACGGGCGTCCGGGCTTCCACCACGCGCTCGCGAGGGCATTCAAGGACCTCATCCCCCGCTACAAGACCATGCGGGGCTACCGGGTTGAGCGCAAGGGCGGCTGGGACACCCACGGCCTCCCCGTCGAGCTGCAGGTCGAGAAGGAGCTCGGCCTCTCCGGCAAGGACGACGTGGAGCGCTACGGCGTCGAGGAGTTCAACCGGCTCTGCCGCGAGTCCGTCTTCCGCTACGTCGAAGACTGGCGCGCGATGAGCGAGCGCCTCGGCTTCTGGATAGACATGGACAACCCCTACTGGACCCTGGATAACGCATACATCCAGAGCGTCTGGTGGGCCCTGAAGAGCCTGTACGAGCGGGATCTACTCTACGAAGGCTACAAGGTCAGCGCCCACTGCCCGAGGGATCAGACCTCCCTCTCGTCAGCCGAGGTGGCTCTGGGTTACCAGCAGTATCCCGACCCCGTCGTAGACCCGAGCGTCTACGTGCGGCTGCCGCTCGTGGAGAGGGAGGACACAAGCCTCCTCATCTGGACCACGACGCCGTGGACCCTCGTCTCCAACGCCGCCGTCGCCGCCGGGCCCGACGTACAATACGCCACCGTAGAAGTAGACGGTGAGCGTATGATCCTGGCCGAAGATCTCCTGGAGAGTGTGCTCGGCGAAGGCGGCTACAGGGTGCTCTCGAGGACCAAAGGGCGGAACCTAGA
>DASTQK010000136.1:0-4743 GCA_035761765.1 Rubrobacteraceae bacterium | reverse complement strand
GGCTACCCCTATGAGCGGGCCGCCGGCACCGGACGTGCCCTGATCATGCCCCCCGAGAGAGACCTCTTCAGGTAGCCGCGCCCCTCTGGGCGACCTGAGACCTTGCTCCGTCTACCTCTTTATCGACGTGGCGTTCGGGCTGGCTTTCATGCTCTACGCGACGATCTCGTTGTTCTACCCCCTGTACCCTCATCTCGATAAGCATCGGGGCGAACTCGCTGGGGGAGCTGGCCGGAGGACCCGTCGTCGGAGCTATAGGTGCCCTCGCGAGCATCCGCGTAGCCCTGGCGACCGCCGCGATCGTGCTCTCGCCCTCCTGCTCTGCGGGAGAGCCGTCCGGTACGGCAGCGTCGCCCCCGGCCTCGATGCCCGCAACGACATAGAAAAAAGCAACTATAGATACTAAGTAGCACTCTGGAACACCCGATTTCATTAATTCCGACAAAAATTATCGGAGTTTTGTTGACGAAAAGCGTTCTAATGCTTAGTATCCGGCGCATGGAGTTGCAAGGTACGCGGGGACGAGCGGAGGGGTTGCGGTTCTGGGCCCCTTGCCCGGGCGCTCGATGTAGCGGGCGCGCCTAATCAACCCCATTCGCCGGACTATCCCATTGGAGGAGCGCGATGCCCGAAGCCCTGCGTCCGCAGCGTGACAGAATGATCTTACCCACTCCCGAGGAGCTCGACAGGCTGGCTGGCCATCTGGAGGGGGCTGACCCGCTGGAGATTATCGAGTGGGCTGTCGACACTTACGGTTCTGGCCTGGCCCTCTCTGCCTCTTTCGGGGGTGGTGAGGGGATGGCGCTCGTGGACATGATCTCGAAGATAACCAACGAGGTTACTATCCTGACCATCGACACGGGCTTCATCTTCAGGGAGACGGCGGAGTTTCGCGAGGAGGTCATGCGGCGCTACAAGCTGCCGCTTGAGGTTTTGAGGCCTGCGCTCACGGTCGAGGAGCAAATCGAGCGCTACGGCGATCAGATGCGCACCTGCACCCCCGACCTGTGCTGCCAGATCCGCAAGATCGAGCCTCTGCAGAGGGCACTGGAGCGCTATAACGCCTGGATGACGGGCATCCGCCGGGAGCAGACCCCCGAGAGAGCGAACACGAGGGTTGTCGTCTGGGAGGAGCGCTATGGGGCGGCGAAGGTCGCGCCGCTCGCCCACTGGACCGACGAGCAGGTATGGGACTACGTCAAAGAGCACAACGTGCCCGTCAACCCGCTGTTACACCAGGGGTACAAGAGCATCGGGTGCGAGCCGCAGACGCGCCCCGTGCACCCGGACGAGGACGCGAGGGCTGGCCGCTGGGCCGGGATCGACAAGAACGAGTGTGGGCTGCACTGGGACAACGGCAAGCCTGTGCCCGCGAGCGAGAACGGCAACGCCGGGCACGCTAGCTCCTAGCTCAGGGTTCCTTAACTGAACACGCAGCAACTTCACAAGGGGTTACTTTCTCCATGCGGTTTCTCAGGGAGGGTCAGACCCTCAACCAGGTCGAGAAGATAAAGCTCGAGCGGCACCCGCTCGAGGTGTACACAGCGATAATAGACACCTACTCCAAAGACCTCGCGGCGATGAGCGAGGTCCCCGGCGAGGTCGAGCGCCTCAAGTGGGTCGGCATCTACCCGCAGAGAGGGGCCGGGGACGCCTTCATGATGCGCGTGAAGGTACCTGGCGGCATCCTCACGCCCGAACAGGCCAGGGTCGTCGGTCGCATCGCGACGGACTTCGCCAACGGTCCGATCCCCAACCCCCATTTCGGCAACAACTTTCTGGACCTCACTACGCGCCAGGACGTGCAGATGCACTGGCTCAGGATGGGGGATATACCGGAGATCTGGCGCCGCCTCGAAGGGGTCGGCATAACGACCGTGCAGGCGTGCGGCGACTCGGCGCGCAACGTCCTGTGCTGCCCGGTCTCGGGGCTCGGGCACGAGGAGGTCATAGACGCCTACCCCGTGGCGCGGGCCATCTCGGACTACTTCACCGGCAACCGCGAGTACGCGAATCTGCCGCGCAAGTTCAAGATGAGCGTGACCGGATGCCTCGAGGACTGCGCGCAGGCGGAGATCAACGACATCGGGATGCTGCCTGCACGCCTCGACGACGGCACCGTCGGCTTCAACCTGCGGGTGGGCGGCGGTCTCTCGGACGGCCCCCGTATGGCCTCGGACATAGACGTCTTCGTGCGTTGTGAGGAAGCGGTGGAGATCACTCGCGGCGTTGCGCAGGTCTTCGGCGAGCTCGGAAACCGCGAGAACCGCTGGACGGCCCGGCTGCGCTACCTGGTGCAGGAGCTGGGGCCCGAGGGCTTCCGAGAGGAACTCGACAAGCGCGTCTCTGTGGAGCTGAAGCCGGCTGGCGAAGACCTGACGAAGCGCTACCGCGGAGACCATGTCGGGGTGCATCCCCAGAAGAGCGGGTACCAGTCGGGTAGTGACGGGTCGGCGGCCCGCCTCTACTACGTCGGGCTCAACGTACCCGTGGGGCGGATGAGCGGGGAGCAGTTCGAGGAGGCAGGGAGGCTCGCGGAGGAGTACGGGAGCGAGATACGTCTCGCCACCGACCAGAACCTCATCATCACGGGCGTGCGCGAGGAGCGGCTCGACGATCTGTTATCCGAACCCCTTCTCGAGAGGTACTCGCCGACCCCCGGAGCGTTCGAGCGCGGGGTGGTGGCTTGCACAGGCAGCGAGTTCTGCCGCTTCGGGATCGTGGAGACCAAGATCCGGGCCCTCGAGTGGGCGCGCGAGATGGACCGGCGGGTGGGGGACCCCGGCCAGCAGGCGGTGCGGATGCACTTCTCGGGCTGCTCTGCCTCCTGCGCGCAGCCCCAGATCGGGGACATAGGCTTCAGGGGCGAGACCGCCAAGAAGGACGGTTCCCTCGTCGAAGGGGTAGACATCGGGCTCGGCGGCTCCCTGGGCCGCGACGCGGCGTTTATAGACTGGGTCGAGGGAGCGAAGCCCGCCGAGGAAGTACCGGATGCTCTCGTGCGGCTCTTCGAGCGCTTCAGGGAGGAGCGGCGCGAAGGCGAGCGTTTCCACGAGTGGGCGCGCAGGCAGCGCAACGTCGAGCTCCGGGAGATCTTGCGGGGGCTCGCCACCGTAGCCGGAAGAAAGGGCTAGCCGTGGCAGGCTTCGACATCCGGGAGTTGATGAACGGTATCGAGGAGGCCCCGGGGAAGGTCTGGTTCTGGGACCTCGAGCAGGCCGTCATAGACGCCGACCGCTGCGTGCAGTGCGGCGTCTGCGTCGCGGCGTGCCCGACCGACTCCATCAGCATCGGCGAAGACGATTTGCCCAAGCTCGTCAAGATGTGCACCGGCTGCTCCCTGTGCTGGGACTTCTGCCCCCGCGGCGGACTGCGCCACGAAGCGACGTGGAAACTAGGCTCGGCACATCAAAATGGGAAGAACGCAAGCAACGGCTCCGGGGGCAACGGCCCGGCTCTCGAGCACGGCTTTATCACCGGCAACCGCGAGGCGCGCTCCGTCGAGGGCATCGGGCACGTTCACGAGAGCTACACCGCCAGGGTAGACCCCTCCATCGAGGGCGCGCAGGACGGAGGCGTGGTGAGCGCGCTTCTTATATCGCTGCTTGAAGCGGGGGAGATAGACGGCGCGCTCGTGGCGCGTGAGAGCGCCGATGAGCCGTGGAAGGGCGAGGCCTTCCTCGCCAGGACACCCGAGGAGGTTCGTGAGAGCGCCGGGAGCTTCTACAACCAGACGCTCGCGCTCGCGCACGTAGACTTCGCAGGCTACGAGCTACCGCCCAACCCCCGCATAGCGGTCGTCGGGACGCCGTGCGAGATCGAGGGCATAAAGGCGATGCAGGCCAGGCCCTGGACGTGGGGATCCTCGCGCGTCGAGGCCGTAACGCTCACTATCGCGCTTCTATGCACCAAGAGCTTCAACTACGAGAAGCTGATGCTCGAGGAGGTGCGGGACAAGAGGGGCGTCGACCTCGCCGAGGTCGGCCGCGTCGACGTCATACGGGGTAAGCTCATCGTCCAGGACAAGGGCGGGGAGACGATCTTCGAGGAGCCGGTCCGGGACTTCCACGGCGCGGCCTTGAAGGGCTGCGACGAGTGCGCGGACTTCATGGGCCACGCGGCGGACATCTCCGTGGGGAGCGTCGGGAGCGTCGACGGGTACTCGAGCGTCCTGATCCGGAGCGAGGAGGGCCTTGCGGCCTTTTCGCACGTACGCGAAAAATTGCTCACCCGATCGCTTGACAAGCCGCAGGCATTGGATAAGCTAGACGCTTTGGACAAGAGGGTGGCCTTCGGGAGCCTGAAGCGGGCCTTCGATCCCGACGCCCCGCTGTTTATAGACTACGAGGAGCACCTGAGCAACTACGCCGGGACGGACCGCGCCCCGGTCGAACACGAAGCGGTGAGGTACTGATTGGACGACGCAAGAGAGAGGCTGCCGCTGCCTGGCGAGCCAGCCGGGCTGAGAGCGGAGATGCGTGCCCTGCTCGAGGACTCCCCCGAGGGGGGTGCACGCGTCGTCGAGGACGCAACCTTCGTCGCCGACCCGCTCTGGGCGGAGTGGGGCGAGATCCTGGAGGGGCTCGGTATGGACCGAGCCCGGTTCCTCGAGATCTCCCGCGGCTATTCGGACGAGCTGAGGCTGTGGGTCGTCGGCGAGCGTCCCTGGATTCACTGCGTATCGGGCCTCGCCGGGCGCGTAAGGCGCAGGCTCTCCGTCCCAAACAGGGCGGCTTCCCGGAG
>DASTQK010000135.1:0-7939 GCA_035761765.1 Rubrobacteraceae bacterium | reverse complement strand
ACAGGTGAGCCCAAGAGCGCTCGCCGAGCGTCTAATGAAGCAGTTCTATCCACGGGACCGTTCGAGTTTTATAGAAAGGCAATCCAGCCACGAGGCTAAGAGACAAAGCTCCAGGCTTCTCCCGAGATGAAGCAGCCGGGCCGCCGAAAGGAAACTGCTAGTGAGATCCTCTCGTTCTTCTTACGCTACCGTGAAAACGGCTCGCTCCGAAAAGGAGATCCTCAGCAAGCTACTCTCGGCGATGGTGGTCTGTACACTGTTGGCCTCCGTTGTAGCTGTTATGACGTTCCCCGCCAACTCTGCGCAAGGTGCCGCAACGCTCCCGCCCAACTTCGCGCGCTCGCAGGTAGTCGGTGGCCTGGCGAGTCCTACAGCCATGGAGTTCGCGCCCGACGGCCGGCTGTTCGTAGCCGAACAACGTGGCACGCTGCGAGTGGTAAAGGCGGGCGGGACTTTGGCGACTTTCGTGAATATCTCCGGCAGGGTTGACTCGGCGGGGGAACGCGGCCTGTTAGGGGTCGCCATCGACCCCAATTTCTCCAAGAACCACTACGTCTATCTCTACTTTACACAGAGGGCGACCGGCACCTCCCCGGCCCACAACCGGGTGATCCGCCTCACCGCCAAAGGTAATAGGGCTAGAGCGGACACTGAGAAGCTCATCCTCCGGCTAAACAACCTGAGTAGCGCCAAGAACCACAACGGAGGGGCTATACACTTCGGTAGGGACGGCAAGCTCTATGTGGCTGTGGGTGAGAACGCCAACGGCGCCAACGCGCAATCCCTGCGCAACCTGAAAGGGAAGATGTTGCGCATCAACAAGGACGGCACGATTCCCCAGGGCAATCCCTTCTACGACCGGGCTACCGGAAATAACCGCGCCATCTGGGCGCTCGGGCTTCGCAACCCCTTCAGCTTTGCGATTCAGCCTCGCACGGGCAAGATGTTCATCAACGACGTCGGTGAACAGAGGTGGGAGGAGATCAACCGGGGGGCCAAAGGAGCGAACTACGGGTGGCCTCGATACGAAGGTCCCGAGTCGGATCCTAGGTACCGCAATCCCGTCTTTGCCTACAGACATGGCAGCACGAACATCACCGGTTGTGCCATTAGCGGTGGCGCGTTCTACAATCCCACCACGAGACAGTTCCCGAGTAATTATATCGGCGACTACTTCTTCGCAGACTTCTGCAGCGGGTGGGTAAGGAAGCTCGATTCGGCGACAGGAGCCGTCTCGGGGTTCGCCACAGGGCTAAGCAGGCCCGTCGATCTCAAGGTGAGCAAGAACGGCATCCTCTACTATCTGAGCAGAGGAAGCGGCGCGGGATCGGTTGGAAAGATTCGTTACACAGGTGCCTAGACGCTAGAAAGAAGAGTGGGGATCTTCTAGAGCGCTTGCCATGAGGACTGCTACGTTGCCGCGGCCCAGGTCCACGCGTGGCCAACGGTGCCCAGCGGGACGCCGCCCGCGGCACCCATACCGCCCACGTGATGACGAAGACGAGGACGATAAAAGTTGCCAAGGGGTAGCTTCGCATCGACCGGGCCATCTTTCACCTCCTCTCCGGGATCCTCCAGCGTAACGTGTGGTGGGGACCACGGTAGTCGATTGGCCCACCGATACGCATCCCCGGGGGCATCGCGGCTCATCGCAGCTACAGGTTCTTGAAGTACCTGGCTATCGGCAGGAGAACGTAGCCAGCCTTCTCGTACGTGCGGCGCGCAGCGGCGTGCCCGGGATCTCCCCCCGTCTCGACCATCGCCACCGTCATCCCGGCGTCCTTGAGCCTGTCGAGCGCGAACTCGGTCAAGGCAGTCCCGATGCCGCGGCCCTGGTGGTCGGGGTCTACGGCCAGCATGGAGATCTCACCCATGCCCTTCTCGGGACGATCGAGCTCGACCGCCACGAATCCGACAGGGCTTCCGCCCGCCTCCGCTACCCATACTCGCCCCTTTTTGGCGGCGCAGACTTCCTCTACAGCCCGCCGCTGATCTTCCCGCCAGTCAGGGTGCTGCCGCCTGAAAATTTCGGGACCCAACACTCGCTCGAGCGAGGCGAAGGCCGGCGCCCACGCCCGCAGCGAGAGGGCAACTACCGCCTCAGCGTCTCGAACTTCGAATGGCCGAATTCGTGGCTGCATAGGTTTACCGCCTGATACCCCGCAGCGAAGTATTGCATACGCAGCGTGCGGGCGGCACTGCGAGCCCGACCTCCGAGGACGCATCCTCTAGGATGAAGAACGCCTGGTCCTCCAAGCCCGAATGCACGCCCAGCGATCTCCCACCTTCCCAGGAGCCACGCGTCGGGGATCCAGAGCGTACCTCGCGAGGTTTTCGGGTCGGGTATCCTACGGGGTGCCCGGCCCCAGTCTTTGCCAAGCGGGGAGGTTAGAATGGAAGACAAGAGCCGCAAGAACGTCACCGTGGCGGAGGCGGCCGAGTATCTCGGCCTCAGCCGTTCGACGGTCCAGGAGATGGTGGACCAGGGGGTGCTCAAGGCCGACAGGTTCGCCGGCGCGGTCCACATCCCCCGCGAGGAAGTGAAGCGTATAGAGCGCGAGACCGCCCCGAGAGCCGACCGTACCGAGTAGAAGGGGGCAAGACCGTGGAGGACGTGCACGTCTACCTCGACAGGCCGGTGGGAAAGGAGGACGCGGACCTCGAGGACATTGGGGAGGTCCTGCAGGGACTCGACCACGTCTCCGCCGTTCGCGTCGACGCATCGGCCAATGTGGTGGCCGTTTCGTACGAGGGTGGGAAGGCGGGGCGGGAGGCGATCGAGCGCGCGGTCGAGAAGGCCGGCTACGGGGTCTCGAGGCTCTCCGTCAGGTCGGATTTCGAGGAAGGGCAGGAACGGGGCCTCTGGGACATCTGAGGCCAGGCCCGCCGCCGGCCGGGCCATCAACGTGCCGGCTACGAGCTGAACGTCAACTTCGGTCTCGTGATCCTCGAAGCCACCGGGCATCCAACCACTTCCTATCACTTTGGCTGCTCTCCACCGTCTTCTCGATGAAGTGGACGCCCCGTGCCCCGTCGTAGACGGTGGGGAAGCACCGGGGTAGACCTCCGGGTTCGACCTGCTCTTGCCTGGCGCGTATCGTCGCGGCCACGCTCATATAAACGTTGGCGAACGCCTCGATAAACCCCTCCGGATGGCCCGGGGGCAATCTCGACGCCTTCTTGGCCTCCTCGCAGAGGTAGTCGTTGCCCCTCTTGAGTACCCGTTCCGGCTCCTCCGCGGGCGTGTGGTATAGGTACTCAGGCTCTTCCTGGCGCCACTCGAGACCTCCCTCAGTACCGTAGATCCTGACGCGCAGGTCATTCTCCGCGCCGGCGGATATCTGCGAGGCCATCATGATGCCCTTGGCGCCACCCTCGTATCGGATGAGCAGATTGCCGTCGTCGTCGAGGCGTCTACCCGGGACGAAGGTGGTTAGGTCTGCGCAGATCTCGGCGACCTCGAGGCCAGTTATGGTAGAGACAAGGTTCTCGGCGTGGGAGCCGATGTCGCCCACGGCCCCCGCTATCCCCGAGCGGGCCGGGTCGGTTCGCCACTCGGCCTGCTTGGCCCCACTCTCCTCCAGCTGGCTGGCGAGCCACCCTTGGTTGTACTCGGCTATCACCTTCCTAACTTCGCCGAGCAGTCCTTCGCGAACCATGTGCCGTGCTTGCTTGACCATGGGGTATCCCGTGTAGGTGTAGGTCACGGCGAAGACCACGCCGCTGCTCTCGACCACCCGCATCAGGTCCTCGGCCTCCTGGGAGGTATGGACCATCGGCTTGTCGAGCACTACGTTGAAACCGGCCTCCGCGAAGGCGCGTGCGACGGGATGGTGCATGTGGTTCGGCGTGACGATACTCACGAAATCGACGCGCTCGGTCTCCGATAGGGAGAGCTCATCATCCAGCATGCGCTCCCAAGACGCGTAGTTGCGCTCGTCTGTCAGCCCGAGTTCCCTGCCCGAGGCGAGAGCCCTTTCTGGTGTGGAGGAGAGAGCTCCGGCGACGAACTCGACCTCCCCATCCATGATGGCCGCCCTGCGGTGCACCGCCCCGATGAAGGCGCCCGAACCCCCGCCTACCATGCCCATCTTCAGCTTCTTCACGCTATTCCCTTCCGAACGCAGCGTCGAAGGCGGCAGCCGACGGCTCGAAGTCCGCGCGCCTGACGAAGGCTGCCGACTCCCTCGCGCCGTGTACCCGGTCCATGCCGGCGTCCTCCCACTCCACCGAGAGCGGACCGTCGTAGCCGATGCGATTCAAGGCTCTGATCACCGCCTCGAAGTCCACGCTCCCGCGTCCGACCGATCGGAAGTCCCAGCCCCTGCGGTGGTCGCCGAAGGCTAGGTGCGAGGAAAGGATGCCACTCTCGCCGTCAAGGGTCCTGACTGCATCTTTCAGGTGGACGTGGTAGATACGGTCTGAGAAACGGTCGATGAACCTCACAGGATCGACGAATTGCCAGTAGAGGTGACTTGGATCGAAGTTGAAGCCGAAGGCCTCTCGGCGACCGATAACCTCCAGCGCCCTTTGTGTGGAGTAGATGTCGTAGGAGATCTCGGTGGGGTGGACCTCGAGGGCAAACCTGACGCTCTCCTCGTCGAAGACGTCGAATATGGGGTTCCACCTCTCAGCGAAGTCCCTGTATCCTTCGTCCACTTCGTCCTGCGACGTCGGAGGGAAGAAGTAGAGCTTGTGCCAGATGGAGGAACCGGTAAAGCCCGTCACAACGTTTACTCCGAGCCTGGAGGCGGCCCTAGCGGTTTTCTTCATCTCCTCGGCAGCACGCTGCCGGACGCCTTCGGGATCTCCGTCGGCCCAGACGTGGGGCGGCAAGGTGGCTCTGTGACGCTCGTCTATCGGGTCGCAGACAGCCTGACCAACGAGATGGTTGCCGATGGCGAAGCATTCGAGCCCGTTACGCTCAAGGATCTCCCGTTGGCGTCCTACGTAACCCAGGTCTTCGATTGCCTTATCCACGTCAAAGTGGTCCCCCCAGCAGGCGAGCTCCAAGCCATCGTAGCCCATGTCCTTAGCGAGCGGCGCGAGTTCCTCCAAGGGAAGGTCCGCCCATTGGCCGGTAAACAAGGTTACGGGTCGTGCCATCTCTCTCCTCCCTATCTACTGTGTGGCGACCCCGGCCCTCAACCGTGGTACTCTCCGCGAGCGACCGGCGGGACGTAGGTCTCCAGTGCGTCGTCGGGCAGATACACGGTGTTGCCAGTTTCGGCGGAGCGATAGAGCGCCATGAGCATCTCGACGACGGCGACCCCGTCGCGGAAGGTCTCCAGCGGCTCTTCACCCTCGCGGAACGCCTCGACCATGTGCCGGTCTTCGAGGGTGTAGCCGTAGGTCGCAGCTTCGTCTTCGAGTACCGGCATCAGGCCCTGCTCAGCGCTCTGCTTCTCCACGAGGTCCTCGCCTTCGGCTCCGGTCACGTTCCGCGAAAGGAAGACCTTGAGACCGGTGTTGAGGGTACTGAACTCCATCGCGTACTCTGGCCCGAGCAGCTCCAGCTGGATGCGCAGGCCTGGACCCACATAGGACCAGGAGGTCGTGGCCTCTATCATGACCGTCTCGCCCGCCTCGTCCTCCAGGATCAGGGTTCCCCGCGCGAAGTCCTCGGCCGGGTGGTTAGCGTAGTCGATCTCGGGGCCCATCTCCCGCTTGAGCTGTTCGGCGTACCTCGGGCGAGTCCACTTGAGGTTGGCGACCGTGGCGTTGGCGCTCTTGAGCCTGAGGCTCTCACGACCCTTGCCGGGTTCGGTGAGCAGGTAGCGAGCCACCTCGACGCTGTGGCACATCATGTCCGAGAGGACGCCGCCCCCTTGCCTATCGCCGAGCCAGAACCAGGGGGCGTGGGGTCCGCTGTGCTCCTCGGCGGCGCGGGCGAGGTAGGGTCTGCCGGCAGCGGGAACGCCGCGGCGCCAGATCACGTCCTTGCCCCGCTGGACTGCGGTCGAGAAGACCTGGTTTTCCAGGTAGCCGTGGTTTAGGTCCACCTCCTCCACGAGCCGCAGCATCTCGCGGGCCTCGGCGAGGTTGCGTGCCAGGGGCTTCTCGCAGGCGACGCCCAGCAGGGAGGCTCCTTCCTGCAGGGCCCAACTGATGGCGCGCATGTGGTCGAGGCGGGTGTCGTTGGGACCAAGGATCCAGACGGCGTCCAACTCCTCTGAGGCGACGAGCTCCTCCACCGACCCGTAAGCCTTGCACGGCCCGAGTCTCATCCCGTTCGCCGTGTTCGCCAGCGCCTCGCGGTGGGCGCTGGTTGGGCTGAAGACCCCGCCAACCTGGACATCGCGGACGCCGAGGAGCGCCTGGAGGTGGAAGTTGGCGATAAAGCCGCTTCCGAGAAGTCCGATTCGGAGGGGACCGTCGTTCTTGACTGGACGCATCGCTCTAGCTCCTTTACTGCCTGAGCGCCTTCTGGCGACCGTAGAGGGAGAGCAAGAGGAGCAGGGTGGCGCCGTAGACGATCAGGCGCGCGGACTCAGGAAGCTCCAAGGCGGTCAGGAGGCTGGTCAGAAGCGTCAGGACCAAGGCGCCGGCCATCGTCCCGAAGTAACTTCCCACGCCGCCGGCGAGGAGCGTCCCCCCGACGACCACGGCGGCTACCGAAGGCAGCGTGTACGGGTCTCCGAGGTTGAGGAAGACCTGCTCGGTGTAGCCGAGCAGGACGACCCCCCCAAGGGCGGCGAGCATGCCGCTCAAGGCATACGTCAGTATCAGAACCCTCGGCACTCGCACCCCGGAGAGCCTCGCGGTGACGCGGTTGGTGCCCACGGCGAATAGCCTCCGCCCGTAAGCGGTGCGCTGCAAGATCAGCCACATGACGCCGCCCAGGAGGAGCCACAGAAGCACCACGCCGGGGATGCCAAAGATCAACGAGCCGGAGACGAGACCTGTGAGAGCCGGGGCCGCCTCGCCTTCGATCCTTCCACCAGTTATGACCAGTATCAGGCCCTGCACCACCCCGGCCATCCCGAGCGTCATCACCAGCGGCGGGATGCCCAGAAGCGTTATGCCCAGCCCGTTTGTGGACCCTATAAGAAACCCCACGCCGAGCGCGATGGCGAGCGCGAGGAGCGCCTGGTCGTTCTGCCCTTCCCCGAACCTGAAGACGAGTATGGCGCCGAGCGTTATCATAGACCCGACTGAGAGGTCGATCCCTTCGCCACCGCTGATGATCACCAGCGTCTGCCCCGCCGCCACGATCCCCAGGAAAGCTGCGAGCCTCAGGATGTTCATCGCCTGCCCGTAAGAGGCGAAGCCAGGCTGCACTATCCCCCCTACCACGAACAGTATTAGCGCCAGAATCAAGGCGATAGCGATGGGATTGAGCCTGATGCGCCTCACGCCCGCCTCCTACGCCCGACGAGGGCGAGGAGCCCGGGACCGGCGAGGGCCGCCACCACGATCAGGCCGTTGATCAGGGTCTGCCACGACGAAGGTGCGCCCGAGAAGGAGACGATGCTCTGGATGAGGCTCAGGATCACCACCCCGATGATGGACCCGGCAACTCCGCCCTGCCCGCCGCTAAGACGTGTCCCGCCCAAGACTACGGCCACGATGGACTGCAACATGAGGTCCGTCCCGCCGATGGGGTTACCCGTACCTGTGCTGAGGGCCAGCGCGAGCGCGCCGGCGGACGCCATCAGCCCCGCGATGCAGTACGAGACCAAGCGCACCGACGAAACCGGCACGCCGCTTACAAACGCCGATAGATCCTTTCCCCCGGTCGCGTACAGGTACGGCCCGTAGCGCGTCGAGAGCAGGAGGGCCCACAGCAGCAGCAAGATGACCACGACCCACAGCACTATGGGCAGCCCGAGGGGGTTGGTGTAGAAGAAGTTCACCAGCCCCGGCGGCATGGCGCCACCCGGCTCGGGGAGCACATAGAGCGCCAGCCCCGCGAAAATGAAGCTCGTCGCGAAGGTCG
>DASTQK010000134.1:0-12054 GCA_035761765.1 Rubrobacteraceae bacterium | reverse complement strand
CGCCTCTTCCGGGGCAAGGTGCGCCTGGAAGACGAGGGCTACTAGCGAGCCCGCGTGAGCCCCTCGCGCGCACGACGACGCGGCGGCCACTTCCTGGTATACAGGTAGCGTGGAACCTGCGGGCGTCCTCCTGGTCTTTCTCCTCGCGCTGCTTACGGCGGTGGCCACCGGGCTGGGCGCGCTGCCGTTCGCCTTCGCCAAGCGCCCCACCCGCGGGTGGCTCGGGGCTTCGAACGCCGTCGCCGCCGGGCTCATGCTCGCGGCGAGCTTCGGGTTGCTCTACGAGGGCGTAAACTACGGCCTTTTCCGGACGCTTGCGGGGGCGCTCCTCGGTCTGGGGTTCATCGTGGCCGCGCGCCGACTTTTCCGGCAGAACGAGCACCCGGCCGTCTTCGCCGGCATGGGCGGCCTCGACGCCCGCAAGGGGCTCCTGATCGTCGGCGTGATGACGGTTCACTCTTTTACCGAGGGGATTGGCATAGGGGTTTCGTTCGGCGGGGGCCAGGCCCTGGGTCTGTTCATAAGCGTGGCTCTGGCCGTGCACAACGTCCCCGAGGGACTCGCCATCAGCCTGGTGCTGGTGCCGCGCGGCGTGAGCGTGGCCCGGGCCGCGTGGTGGAGCGTCTTCTCCAGCCTGCCGCAGCCTCTTATGGCGGTGCCGGCCTTCCTCTTCGTCGAGCTCTTCCGGCCGCTCCTGCCCTACGGCCTTGGCTTCGCGGCTGGGGCCATGATCTGGATGGTCTTCTCCGAGCTTGTGCCCGACGCGCTCGAGGAGGCCTCGAGCGACCTCGTCGCGGTGGTCGTCACGGCCTCCGTCGTGGCCATGGTTGCCTTCCAGGTGCTGATCCGGTGAGGCGGTCCCCGAAAGGCGGAATCCCGAAAGGCGGAATCCCGAAAGGCGGTCCCCGAGAGAGCGCGTTACCGGATAGAATTAGCCGGTCTTGACGAGCTTGGATCACAACCCCCAACCGAGACCCGTCCTCCTGCTGGTCCTCGACGGTATCCGGCCGGACGTCCTGCGGGCCGCGATCCGTGACGGCGAGGCCCCCACGCTTGGCGCCCTGGCCGAGAGGGGGGAGGCGGTCTGGGACGCGACCTCTGTCTTCCCGAGCATAACGCCCGCCGCGACCGCCGCGATAGTCACGGGAGAGCATCCGGGTGGGAGCGGCATCTACGGCCACGCCTGGTACAACGAGGCCGAGGACAGGGTCGTCATCTACGGGGCGATGACGGAGACGGTGCTCACGAGCGGTCCCTTGCAGGTGCTCCACAACAACGTCTGGCGGATGAACCGCGACGACCTCTACGCGGACACGCTCTTCGAGAGGCTCTACGAACTCGGTATCGAGGGGGCCTGCGTGAACTTCCCGATCCGGCGCGGGCCGTACCGGCACAAGGTGAGGATGAGGACGCTCGAGGGCGTGGCGAACGTGGGTGAGCTGCTCGACACCACGGTTGATGGGCCTAAAGAGTACTACATGGGCGACCTGTTCTACAGCCGCGACCTGGGTTTGCACGGGAGGAAGGGTAGCGGTGGGCTGCATCGCCAGGCCGGCATGAACGACACGTACGCCGCGAAGGTGGGTGCTGCGCTTCTGAAGGAGAGGGCCGAGCCCTTCACCCTTGTCTACTTCTTCGAGGGCGACTCCCTGGCCCACCACCGGGGGCTCTCTGCGCAGAGGAGTTATCTCGGCACGCTGGACGGCTACGTGGCGGAGATGCTCGAGGCGGGGGGCGGTCTGGACCGGGTGCTCGACGAGTACGCGCTGCTGGCGATCTCCGACCACGGCCACACACCGCTACTGTCCGAGAGTCGGTACGTGCGGCTCGACAACGTCCTCGGCAACCGTACGGCGATCGGGGCCCGGGCGCGGCTCGGGCCGAGGGTCGGGGTACTCGTGGTGCCGAACGGGCGCGCGGCCCTGGTGTACCTTGGTGGCCGCGCGAACCGGGGCAGGGTCATAGAGGACCTGCTTGGCCGCCGCGGCGTGGACCTGGCGGCGCACGAAGACGAGGGCTGGGTCGCGGTCAGGAAGCCAGGCCGCGAGCTGCGGTTCCGCCCCGGCGCCGGTCCGAAAGACCGCGCCGGACGCTCCTGGGCGTTGACGGGAGACCCCGGGACCCTCGAGGTGCAAATCTCCGGGGATACGCTCCGGTACGGCGACTATCCGGACGCCCTGGAGCGGCTGTGGGGCAGCATGCGGTCGCCGCGCGCCGGAGACATCATCCTCTCGGCCTCCCCCGGCTACACCTTCGGCGAGGTCAACGGGAACTTCCACAAGCAGAGCGACCACGGCTCCCTGCACGCCGACGACTCCAGGGTCTTCTCGATAGGCGCCGGTCTCCCGCCGCCGCGCCGCATCACCGGGGTCGCCCCGACCATACTGGCCCACTTCGGCGCGGGCACAGCCGACGGGGCCGAGGTCGCCGAGGACCTTGTCCGCTAGGCGCGACGACGCCCCCTCAGGTTCGGAGGATAGGCGAGGCCTTCAACCCCGTTACCGGCGAGCCTTCGGGTGCGTCACCTGGCTGTACATGGCTATCCTGGCCTTTCTCGCGGCAGCCTTTTTACTCTTGCTCCCCTTCCGGTACGTAGGGAGCGGCGAAGTCTACAGGCTCCTCGGCGGGCTCTCGTTCTTCGGGCTCGTCCTGATCGGGCCGGGCATGGTCCTCGCCGCGACGTTGGGCGCCCGCACCCACCGTTCGCAGCGCCGCCGGGGCACCCGGGTCGGCACGGGCGTGGGCGCCATCGTTGGCTGGCTGACCTTCTTCACCCTGGCCTGGCTCACCGAGATCGTGCGCCCCGACCCCGATCCGCTGGGCGTTGCCTCCTACGCCTTCCCGCCGCTCTCGCTCGCCGCCGCTGGGCTGGTGCTCTACGCGCTCTTCGCCGGAGACGCGAGCTTCGACCGTCGCCGGAACTCGGTCCTTGGCGGCGCGGCCATCGCGCTGGCCGCAGGCGTCGTCGTGCTCGCCACAGGCTTCGAGTGGCTCGCCGTCGTTGGGGCCTTCGTCTCGACCGCGGCGGCGGCGCTCGCCGGCTGGGTCGCGGGCGTCGGCTACTCGCGCGCGGGCGGTGATGAGATGATCCCACCAGGCGCCGTGCGCCGCCGAAGTAAGGGGAACTGAGAGAATCCGGCGCGATATAATCTCCTGGATGTCAGAGAATGGCTACCCCGACCGCTCGCACCTCCCTACATCCCCGGGCGTCTACATCTTCAAGTCCGCCGAGGGCACGGTGCTCTACGTCGGAAAGGCGAAGAACATAAGGAGCCGGGTGGCGAGCTACTTCATCCGCTCCGGCGACGGGCGTCCGAAGATAGCGGAGCTCAGGGCGCGCGTCAGGCAGATAGACTTCATCGCGACCCGCACCGAGACCGAGGCGCTCGTTCTCGAGGCGAACCTCATCAAGCGCAACAGACCCCGCTTCAACGCCTCGCTCCGCGACGACAAGAGCTACCCTTACATCGTCGTCACCCTTGGCGACGAGTACCCGCGGGTCTTCGCAACGCGTTCCTCCCACGACCCGCGCCACCGCTACTTCGGCCCGTTCCCGAGCGCGGGTAGCGTCCACGCGACGCTCGACGTGCTCAACAAGACCTTCCCGTTCCGCAAGTGCCGCGGGCCCGAGCCGGGCCGCAGAAGCGGCGTGCCCTGCCTCAACTATCACATCGGGCGCTCGGTGGCGCCGTGCATCGGGGCACTCAGCAAGGAGGAGTACGATGGGATCATCGCCGACGTCATCGCCTTCCTCGAAGGAAGGGTGGACGGCCTGATCCGGGAGCGAGAGACCGCCATGCGCGAGGCCGCCCGAGAGATGGACTTCGAGCGGGCCGCGAAGCTGCGCGACGAGCTCTCCGCGCTCTCGCACGTCCGCGATCGCCAGCAGGCGACAATAGCCTCCGAGGACTCTTTCGATGCGGTCGGCGCCCACACCGAGGGGGAGTCGGCGTGCGTCCAGATCTTCGCCGTGCGCGACGGCCAGATCGTGAACCGCGACTCTTTCCTCCTGGACAACTACGGAGAAGCCTCCGCCGAGAGCGTCGCGCTCACGTTCGTACCGCAGTACTACGGCACCGCCGCCGTTCCCCGTGAGGTGCTGGTGCAGACCGAGGGAGCGGAGGAGGAGCTCGCGACGCTCGCCGAGCACCTCTCCGAGCTGCGCGGGACGCGGGTCGAGGTTCGCCGTCCCAGGCGGGGCGACAAGCGGCGTATCCTGGAGATGGCACTCCGCAACGCGGCGCTCGGGCTCGAGCACGAGCTGACGCTCGAGGAGGCCCGCCGCAGCCGGGTCGCCTCGACGCTCGACGGGCTCAGGGAGGACCTCGCGCTGCCCAAGCTGCCGGTCCGGATAGAGTGCTACGACATATCCAACACCATGGGCACCAACTCGGTCGCCTCGATGGTCGTCTTTCAGGGCGGAAGACCGGCGAAGGAAGAATACCGGCGGTTCAGGATCCGGACCGTCGAGGGCGCCGACGACCCCGCCAGCATGGCCGAGGTCATCCGGCGCCGTCTCGAGCGGCTCAGGCAAGGGGACGAGAAGTTCCTGCCGGCGCCGGACCTGATCCTGCTCGACGGCGGCAAGGGCCAGCTCTCCGCCGTCACCCCGGTCTTCGAAGAGTTCAGGGTTGGCGAGGACCTCCCGGATATACCCCTGCGCTCGCTCGCCAAGCGCGACGAAGAGGTCTTCGAGCCAGGTCGTCCCGAGCCCGTGACCCTCGAGCGCAACTCGCCCGAGCTCCACCTTCTCCAGCGCGTGCGCGACGAGGCTCACCGCTTCGCGAACACTTACCATCGCAATTTGCGGGGGCGGGCCATGACCGCCTCCGTCCTCGACGAGCTCCCCGGCGTCGGGCCGACGCGCAAGAAGAGGATCCTGGATCATTTCGGCACCCCCGAAGCCTTCCTGAGCGCCTCCCTCGAAGAGCTCGAGGCCGTTCCCGGCCTGCCAGGCCGCGTCGCGCGCGAGATCTACACGAGGGTGCATAGGTAGCACTTCCTCACGCTACGTCCGCTTCGAGGTCTTCGCTTGTTAGCACCGCTTGTCAGCACCCTCGCGCGGTTCGTAACTCCTGAGCGTGCTGACAGCTCAAAAACATACGCGTTATCCGTTGCAAGGTGGGGTAGGCGGTGTTACGCTGCGGTTTCGAGATGGTTTTTTCGCCGCAGGAGAGGCGGGGAGAGGCGACATGAGTCAGAAGGCGCCGCGGGCGGCGGGCTCCCCTGTCGCGGAGAAGCGGCGCATCGTCATCATCACCGGGCTCTCTGGCGCGGGCAAGTCGAATGCCTTGCAGGCCTTCGAGGATGCCGGGTACTTCTGCATAGATAATCTGCCGCCGCGCATGATACCCGCCGCCATGCAGACGGCCGTGCAGGGGAACGGGGGACCCGACGGGATGGTCGTGGTCGTAGACATCCGGGGCCGGCGGTACTTTGGCGAGGAGCTCGAGCGGAGCCTCGAGGCCGTGGAGGAGGAGAGCGGCTGGGAGAGCCGGATCCTGTTTATAGAGTCGGACGACAGGACGTTGGTGAGACGGTACAAGGAGAGCCGCAGACCCCATCCGGCTGCCAGAAACGGCGACGTACTGCAGGCTATACGCGACGAGAGGCGCCTTCTCGCCAGTTTGCGCGAGAAGGCGGACCTCGTCGTTGACACCTCCGGCTACTCTGCGCTCGACGCCCGGCTCAGGTTCAAGAAGCTCGCGGAGTCCTTCTCGAGCCGCCTGACGGTGAGCCTGATATCCTTCGGCTTCAAGCACGGAACTCCCCTCGACGTGGACACCATCTTCGACGTCCGCTTTCTGCCGAACCCGCACTACGATCCCGAGCTCAGGCCGCTCACCGGCCACGAGGCGCCAGTGCGCGACGCCGTGCTTGGCCAGGACGACGCGCAGGTGTTCGTGGAGAAGGTGAGCGAGCTGCTCTCCTTCCTGATCCCACGCTACGCCGCCGAAGGCAAGACGTACTTCACTCTTGGCGTGGGCTGTACCGGCGGCCGCCACCGCTCGGTGGTCATAGTCGAAGAGCTGGCGAAACGGCTGCGCCAGACCGGTGGCGACACGGACCTCTTCGTCCGGCACCGGGATCTCGAAAGCTAGAGTCAGCGATGACGGCACCGTCGCCGGCACCGTTGCCGGGCCAGCTCGCTGCCTCGGGCCCTCGCGAGAACCTGGCGGGCATAGCGCCGGCCGGCGCTATACTGCTCATATGGGCAGGTACGACGATCTGCGGGTTGTGGCGTTCGGCGGCGGCACGGGTTTACCCGTGCTCCTGCGGGGCCTTAAGGACAGGGTCGGGGACCTTACCGCGGTCGTTACCGTCGCCGATGACGGGGGTTCGAGCGGTCGCTTGAGGCAGGAGCTCGGGGTAGCGCCGCCCGGCGACGTGAGGAACTGTCTGGTCGCGCTCGCCGGCCGCAGGAGGCTGGCCGAGGTCTTCAACTACCGCTTCGAGGGGGGAGGGGACCTCTCGGAGCATTCCGTCGGCAACATCATCATCGCGGCGCTGGCGGACATGGCCGGGGGCTTCTGCGAGGGGGTGGAGCAGGCCGCCCGCTTCCTGAGGATAAAGGGACGGGTCTACCCGGCCGCGACCGAGAGCCTCACCCTCGTCGTCACCCACGCCGACGGGACGGTAACCCGCGGCGAGTCCGTCGTGCGCGAGGTCGGCAAGGCTGTTGGGCGGGTCGAGGTGGAGCCCGCGGGAGCGGTTGCGCCGGCGGGTGTTCTCTCGGCCATCGAGAGGGCGGACGTTATAGTCCTTAGCCCTGGCAGCCTCTTCACCAGCACCATCCCCGCCCTGCTCGGCGCCGGTACGCGCGAGGCCCTCGCGAGCTTCGCCGGGCCGGTCGTCTACGCGGCGAACGCCATGACCCAGCCCGGAGAGACCGTGGGCTTCGCGCTCTCGGACCACCTGCGGGCGCTCGCGGAGCACGTGGGACCGGTCGTCACCGACGTGCTCGTCCACTCTCGCGAGCTGCCGGAAGAGCTCGTCGCCCGCTACGAGGCTGAGGGGGCGGCGCCGGTCGAGGTGGATCGCGGTGAGGTCGCGAGGTTCGGCGTCCGGCTGCGCGAGACTATCCTGCTGGCCGAAGACTCCGGCAGCGAAGCTGGGGCGCGCCACGACCCCGACCGGCTCGCCGAGGAGGCGTGCGAGGTTGCCCTCGTTCGCCTCTGAGGTACGGCGTGAGCTCGCCGCGGAGACCGCCGCTGGCCCCCGCCCGAACGACCGCGCCGAGCTCGCCGGCCTCCTCGACGCCGCTGGCAGCTGGGACGCCGAGGGGGTCACGTTCCGGACGCAGAGCGCCGCGGTGGCCCGCTCCGTAGTGCGCCTGTGGCGCTCGGAGTTCGGCCTGGAGTCGCGGCTCTCGCCCTCGGAGACGGATCGCTTCGGCCGCGCCCGCTACGCCGTCCGCACGGAGGGGAACGGCGCCATACAGGCGGCGGAAGAGCTTGCCTTCACCCGCGCTTCCCGCGCCACCGGCGGCCGGACCGCGTACCTGCGCGGTGCTTTCCAGGGTGCGGGCTCGGTGACGAGGCCGGGTAGCCGGGGGGGGCACCACCTCGAGTTCGTGCACCGCGACGAGGGGTTCGTCCGGCGCGTCGCCGAGTTCTCCCGGGCACCGCTGCGCGTCGTCCGGCGGCGCGGGCGCTGGGTAGCCTACACCAAGAGCGCCGACGGGGTGACGACCCTGCTCTCCCAGATGGGCCTACACGACGCTGTCCTGGAGTACGAGGCCCGCGCAGTCCTCGGCGAGGCGAAGGCAAACGCCAACCGCATAACCAACTTCGACGCTGCCAACGCAGGGCGTACCGCGACCGCCGCAGCCCGCCAGCAGCACGCTCTCGAAGCCCTCGATCCGCGCAAGCTTCCCCCCGCCTTGCGCGAGATGCTCGAGCTCCGCCTCGAGCACCCCGACGCCTCTCTCACCGAACTCGCGCGCCTCGGTGACCTCTCCAGGAGCGCCGCGAACCATCGTCTGAGAAGGCTCGTCGGCCTCTCAGCACGCTCCGGCTGACAAGCTTGTTAATTGCCCGGCTTTTGGGTACAAAAGGAAGCAGCGCTAGCAAGCGAGAGACAGGAGAGAAGAGTGGCGGTAAGGGTAGGCATAAACGGTTTCGGTCGCATCGGGATGTTGACGGCCAAGGCAGCTATAGAGCGCAGCGACGACGACATCCAGATCGTCGCCATAAACGACCTGATGCCCATGAAGAGTCTCGCGCTCCTCTTCAAGCGCGACACCGTCCACGGCATCTGGCCCGAGGACGTCGAGCTCGACGGCAACATCCTGCGCATTGGCGACCGCGAGGTAAAGACCTTCGCCGAGCGCGACCCCAGCGCCATCCCCTGGGGCGACGTCGGCGCCGATATAGTCGTCGAGTCCACAGGCGTCTTCACCGATGGCGAGAAGGCCGCAGCGCACATCGAGGGCGGCGCGAAGAAGGTCGTGATCTCCGCCCCGGCCAAGAACGTGGACGCGACTTTCGTCTACAAGGTCAACCACGACGACTACGACCCCGAGAATCACAACGTCGTCTCCAACGCGAGCTGTACCACCAACTGCATCATCCCCATGGTCAAGGTATTGCAGGACAACTTCGGCATCGAGTCAGGCTACATGACCACCGTGCACGCCTACACCAACGACCAGAGCCTGCTCGACGCGGCACACAAGGACCCGAGGAGGGCCAGGAGCGCCCCCAACAACATCGTGCCGACCTCCACGGGCGCGGCGCGGACCGCGGGTGTGATCTATCCCGAGCTTCAGGGCAAGGTGGACGGGATGGCGATGCGCGTCCCCGTCCCCGACGGCTCCCTGACGGACTTCGTCGCCCGCCTCAACAGCGAGGCCTCCGTCGAAGAGATCAACGACGCCTTCAGGCAGGCCGCGGACGGCGAGCTCTCCGGCATCCTGGAGTACTCGGAGGCTCCCATAGTCTCCAGCGACATCGTCGGCAATCCGGCGAGCTGCATCTTCGACTCCGCCCTCACGATGTCCAATAGCGGCAGCGTCAAGGTGCTCGGCTGGTACGATAACGAGTGGGGCTACTCCAACCGTACCGTGGACCTGGTGCAGTATATCGGCGACAAGCTCTAGCGAGCTCGCCAGAGTACGCCTTAGCTTTCAGCCGGTCGGCTACGGGGGGCGACGAGCCGCTCCCCGTAGCCGGATGAAACCGGCTGGCGGGGTGTGGCGGGGACCGGAAAAGCTAAATGCGAGGCTTCGCAAAGGCCGAAAGCGTGCTGAAACCCGAGCGTGCTTCTACGAACGAAGGGAGGAGCTATCAACAAAAAGAGCGTCAGGGACCTCGAACTAAACGGCAAACGGGTGCTCGTGCGCGTGGACTTCAACGTGCCGATCAGAGACGGTCGGGTGACGGACGACACGCGCATCCGGCGGGCGCTGCCGACGATCCGGCATCTCCTGGAGAGTGGGGGTCGTCCCGTCCTGATATCCCACCTCGGTCGCCCGAAGGGAGAGCCTGACGCGCAGTACGCGATGGACCCTGTGGCCGAGAGCCTCGAGGAGCTTCTCGGCGAGCCGGTCCTGAAGCTGGACGCCGCGGTCGGCCCGGAGGTCGAGGAGGCGCTCGAGGCGTGGGATGGCCGGGGCGTCGTGCTGCTCGAGAACTCGCGCTTCTACCCCGGCGAGACGAAGAACGACCCCGGGTTCTCCGACCAGCTAGCCGCTCTGGCGGACCTGTACGTGGATGATGCGTTCGGGGCGGCCCACCGCGCGCACGCGACCACCGTCGGCGTCGCCGAGAGGCTCCCGGCGGCCGCGGGGTTGTTGCTGGAGGAGGAGGTAGACTACCTGGACGGGGTGCTGAAGGACCCCGAACGTCCCTTTGTCGCCATCCTCGGCGGGGCCAAGGTCTCGGACAAGCTCGGGGTCATTCGAAGCCTGCTCGGGGTGGCGGATACCCTGCTCGTCGGGGGCGCCATGTGCTTCACGTTCTTCAAGGCGCAGGGCTACGAGGTGGGGGCCTCCCTCGTCGAGGACGACTACCTAGAGGAGGCGAGACGCCTCGTGGACGAGGCGGGGGAGAAGCTCGTGCTCCCGGTGGACGTGGTCGTCGCCGACAGGATGGAGGAAGGTGCGGAGGCCGAGGTCACAGGGGTAGATGAGATACCCTCGGGCAAGATGGGGCTGGACATCGGCCCGCACACCGTCGAGCTCTTCGAGGAGCACATCTCGGGCGCGAGGACCATCTTCTGGAACGGCCCGATGGGGGTCTTCGAGATCGACGCCTTCGCTGAAGGCACCGAGGGCGTCGCCCGCGCCGTGGCCAGGGCAAGCGCTGAGGGCGCGACGAGCGTCATCGGCGGCGGCGACTCGGTGGCGGCCGTAAGGAAGCTAGGCCTCGAGGATGAGATGAGCCACATCTCGACCGGCGGTGGGGCTAGCCTCGAGTACGTGGAGGGGAAGGAGCTGCCGGGCGTGGCGGCTCTGCCCGGGAAGGGAGCCTGAGATAGATGGCGCGACGACCGATGATGGCGGCGAACTGGAAGATGAACAAGACCATCCGCGAGGCCCAGCAGTACACTGCGGCGCTGCTGGGGCGGGCCGCCGACGCCGAAGGCGTGGACGTTGCCGTCTTTGTGCCCTTCACCTGCCTGCACGAGGTCGCCCGCATGGCCGAGGACACGCCGGTCACCGCCGGTGCGCAGAACTTCTACTACGAGGATTCGGGCGCCTTTACCGGAGAGGTCTCGGTCCCGATGCTCCAGGACGCCGGTGCTGGCGCCGCCATCGTGGGACACTCCGAGCGGCGTGAGATCTTCGCCGAGAGCGACGAGATGGTCGCCCGAAAGACCGCCCGCGCGCTCAAAGCCGGCCTCCTGCCCATCGTCTGCGTAGGCGAGAGTAAAGAGGAGCGCGACGCCGGAGATATGTGGGAGAAGGTCTCAGGGCAGGTCCGGCGGGTGATGGAGGAGCTCGACGACCCTGACGGTGACGCGCTCGTCTTCGCCTACGAGCCCATCTGGGCCATCGGGACCGGCGATACAGCCACCCCGGAGGACGCCCAGGATGCCATCGGGCAGATACGGGATCTGGTGCGGGAACTCGGGGGCGACGGCTTCGCAGGCGCGGTCCGCATCCTCTACGGCGGCTCTGTCAAGCCGGACAACGTGGTAGAGATCATGGCCCAGGAAGACGTGGACGGCGCGCTGGTCGGCGGGGCGAGCCTCGAGGTCGAGAGCTTCATGCAGCTAGTCGAGGCCGCCCGCGAGACCGTCCCCTCCGACGGGTAGTCGAGGGCAGCGTATGATAGAGTAGGCGCATGGTATACGTACTGGCATTCTTTCACGCCGTGTTCTGCATCACTCTCATCGGGCTCATCCTGCTGCACTCTGGCAAGGGTGGGGGGCTCTCCTCCTCGCTCGGCGGCGGGGTCGGCGGGACTTTCTCGGGCACGACGATAATGGAGAAGAACCTGACGCGCCTGACGCTCGTCGTGGTAGGGCTTTTCGCCATCACCAACGTTGCGCTCATCTTTCTGGGCTAGGCATCAGGACACAGTCCTCAGGTGTCAGCAAGACCTGAAGCCGAAACCTAAAAAGAAGGACTCGCCCGGGGAGGATGGGGAGAACAGGCGAGTCCTGAACGTAATTATACACTCCCACGTAGTTTTGAAATCGAACACACGTTGGGGGGCTTCCGCGGGAGCTCAGCGGTGGCGAATTCGATCGGGTACCCGACAGGGGAGAGATAATCTCCGCTGTCAGGCAGGGAGGTCAATAGAGCGGGGTAGTGAGGCCAGCATCACTGCAATTCGCTTGAGTTGATCTATCGACCTGGTCGATTAGCTCGAGCAACTCCTCCAACGTGGGATTGGTGCGCTCAAAGCGGCGTCCCCTGACAATAATCTTGGTCGATGAGGTAGGATCTACGGAGAGTTCGACCCAGGCGGTGCTGCCATTCGAGCCCACGGTCGCAGGCCCACTGTAGATGACTACCTGTGGCTCAAAGCGATGGATCTCCTCTTCGAGTGCCTTGAGCTCGACGCTCTTCGTCTCGGCTCGTGGGCGCAAGATCCGGATACCAAC
>DASTQK010000133.1:0-5319 GCA_035761765.1 Rubrobacteraceae bacterium | reverse complement strand
AGATGCGGGCCTCGTGGTCGGGTGTGATCTCCTCGTCGTCGTCGAAGGCCGGGCCTTCGGTGACGGTGTGCTTGTCGGCTGCGACCTCTATGAGCTTGCGCCTATCGTTGACCCTGGCGAGCTCCATCGGGATGAGGGTGGACTTCATCCCGAGGAAGCCAGTCTTTACGCCGATGTACTCGGGCTGGTCGTTCTCGTCCACGAAGAGGTCGTCCACCTGTCCGATCCTCTCGTAGTGCTGGTCGTAAACGGTATAGTCCCTGTACGCCTCTTCCAACTCCCGGAAACGGTCACCACGCTCCTCGACGCTCAAAGCCGGCCTCCTTTGTCTCTGGTAAGTCAGTTACCCCCTACCCCACGCTACGAAACGCAACGTGTTCGCAAAGCGCTTCAGAGCGAGGCGGCGTCCTCCAGTATCTCGTCGGCGTGCGTCTCGGGCGAGACCTCGGGGTAGACCTTCGCGATCCTGAGCTCCGGATCCAGCAGGAACGTTACGCGGTTGGCACTCTTCCGGTGCTCGCGCAGCACCCCGAGCGCCTCCGAGGCGCGGCCCCCCTCGTCCGTGAGGAGCGGGAAGTTGAGGCTGTGCTTCTCGCGGAAGCGCCGGTGCGACTCGGGGGAGTCGAGCGAGACGCCGTAGACCCGGATGCCAGCCCGCTCGTAGTCCGCCATCCGGTCCCTGAAGGCGCACGCCTCCTTGGTGCAGCCGGGGGTGTCGTCCTTGGGGTAGAAGTACAGGACGGTCTTCTCGCGGCCGAGCTCGGCGGCCGGAAGCCTCTCCCCTCCCTCGGTTACGAACTCGACCTCCGGTAGCTGCTGGCCCTGCTGCGGCATCGTCGCCATGAGACTCCTTCCATAGCACAAACTTTGAAGACAGTGAGTCTAATCGTACTCTACCGGCGCTCGCGGCGGGTTGCGCCGCGTCCCGCGTGCCACGACTCGATAACGAGGTGGTCTGCGGGGTCTCCGAGGCGAACGACGACGACCTCCGCGATGTCGGCGCGGAAGAGGTGCGAGGGGCCAGGCGGCGCATCACCGCCGATGACGGCGGCCTTACGCCCGGGGTCGGTCACCTCCTCGACGCGGCCGGCGACCTTCGCGTCCCCCCTCCACTCCGGCGGGTCCACCGACCCGCTGTGCAGCGCAAAGCGCGGGTCGCGCTGGAGGTCGAGGGCCTTCAACGACCGCCACATGCTCCCGAGCCACAGCTCACCTTCAGCGAAGTCCACCTCGGTGCCGCTGATGCGCGGGGAGCCGTCGCGCCGGAGCGTGGCGAGGGTCTTGTGGACGTGAGCGTCCAGGAAACGGCGAGCGAGGGCGGCGAGCTCGGGAACCTCGGCTTCTACTTCTCTCCAGCTAGGCATGGCCGCACAACCTCCCCACGGCGCGCTTCACGACGGGGCCCGGATGGTCTACATGCCCGCGAAGGGCCTGTTCCTCTTCCACGCCAGCCAGACTATGGAGCCGAGCCACAGCACGAAGATCATGCCGTAGACGGGGAAGAAGTCGCGGTAGAAGCCGGGCGTCGAGCCCACCTCGATCACGGGCACGGACTCGTCGCGCGGCAGGCCCGCGTTCTTCAAGCCGGCCTGAGTCGTGTCGTGGAAGATCACGGTCGCCACGTTCGAGAGCTTCCCGCGCCACGCGCGCTCTCCTCTCTGCTCGATATCCGGGGGATCGGGGGCCTTCTGGATCAGGAGTTTGTCCCCCGTCTCCTTTAGCGCGAAGTAATAGTAGGCCGTGCTGTAGCGGGCGGCGACGCCGATGCGGGGCTGGCCCGTCTCGGGGTTCGTGGAGTAGTCAGGGGTCCCGCGAACCTCGACGTAGTCCCCGAGCTCGACGTCCGCGGGCAGCTCTCCGCGCTCTATCTGCTCCACGCTCAGGCGAACCGGCTCGCCCTGTAACCCGTACGAGACGTTAGGCGCGATCATCGTCACCATAAGCCCGAAGGTCATCACGAAGAAGAGGCGGAAGAGGAGCCACGGGTTGCGCGAGATCCAGGGCCACAGCCCTCTAGGCTCGTAGCCCTCCGAGACCTCCCGTGCGCCCGGAGTGTCTTTCAGATCCGTCATCGTCCAACCGCCATTCTACAACCCGTCTCCACGGGGGAGATGTGGAAGGATACACCACGGATCCCTACTTCTCGGTCGGCGCGCTCTCGCCTTCACCAGGACCCGGGCATGTTGTGTGATACCTCACCAGTTCAACCGTCATCATCCTCGTTGCTGCCCTGCATCCGGCACTTCTTTACCATGTTGGGGGGCAGATCTAGCGTAGGTTGATGGCGTTACTTTACTCGCCATCCATCCTGACTGGTCGTCTCCCGGTCATTGAGGGTCCGCGAGCGCAACTCGCTTTTCACGGCCCCGTAGGTATCGAGTGCCATACGGTGTTCTGGTTGGTGCCCGAGCCGTGCTCGAACACGCGCAGGATCGACCAGACCAACGTCGGCAACGCTTACGGCGACCAGGTGGTGCCAGAGAGGCCGGGGTCTATTATCGGGTTGTTCATCGTGGTAATCAACCAGGTCCAGCGCCACCTCCAACGCGTCGTGTAGCGGCGCGGAACTAATGGTCTGGATCTCGTGGGTGTGCGGTCTCCAACGGGTCGTCCAGCCGATCTTCGACGCCAGTGCTTCGTCGTTCAAGATCTCCTCCTGCAGCTCGTACAGTTCACGCGCCGTTTCGGGAGTAATGTGCTCTATGTCCGTCCCAGGATTTTGCATAACAGCCACAAGTTGGACAGCAGCCAAAGCTTTCTCTGCATCCGAGTCTGACAACCCTTGCAGGTCGGCTGCCTCGGCAATGTGGTGTGAAGCACGTATCGCCCCTCGTACTCTACCTGAGGTGATCGCTCGCCAAGTCAGGGATTCAAACCGTTCCTGAGCAAGAAGCCAGCCGGAGTGAATCTGGCGCAAGAGCGTACCGCTGATGATCGGCGTGTACCGTAGAGCAAGGCCGAAGGCGAAGCTGAACAAGCAAATAGCGGCCAGGTATGTTTCCAGAGTCAGCAACGCCTCCAGGACAGTCCGCCGACTCTCGCTCGAAACCCACAGCCTCACGCCAGCGAAGCTCGCCGACACGAGCGCTATGAGCGCTATGCAAAGCATACCTGTGCAAAAGGTCAAGTTCTTGAGGCGCAAGCGAAGATCAAGAGCCGTCGATCGCGCGGCTACCGCGAAGACGAGTGCGGCTATACTCGAATAGAAACCTTCAGCGGCCATCATGGTCCACTTGAAGAGAACGAACTCGGGTGGCGCAGGGGCGTAAGCCTGCATGGCAGGAGACGGCCAGGCCAGCCCTATAACGGCGGCAAGAACCCACGCTAGCAACAAGAAGAGCGGTGCGGTCTTCAGGACGATGCCAAGTCTGGGACGGCATGCCACCGGCTCTATCGGCAGAGCTTCACGCCGGACGGGCAGGTGACCGGCTTGCGCGAGACATACCCAGGACACAACGGAAACGACAGGTAGTTCCGTTAGCAACGCAGCCAGGACCTCCGCGCGCCAGCCGGAGAAGTCGAGTACGGTTACAGATCCGAACATCAGCGTCGCAAGGAGGAGGTTGAGTGCCGCGAACTCACTAAACCAGGTCCTGCGTGAGAAGGGGATCAAGCATACGAATACGACAAAAGCCACGAAGCTCACACCACCCAGAACGAGATGCTGATGCTGTGCCACGCTCACAGGATGTTGTACATCTCGTGAGCGTAGGGACTCTCTATACCCAGGCATCCGGCGACGAGCGCGTATGATGCCCTGAGGTTCGCCTCCTGCTCTCGCAGGCTCTCTTCGGCGAGGGGGAGCGCCCGCGCCAGCCTGTTACCTCGCGAGATGCGGGAGGTAGCGAACGCCGTTTCTCTGTCGTGCTTGTGAAGGTCTTCGCGCTGGCTTTCTCGAGACGGTTCGATCAGGTGGTCGCCTGCGGCTAGGTGCCCCAGCTCGTGTAAGATGGTCAGAGCAAGAACTAGCGGAGGCAAGCTACCAGGCACGATAATGGCGGCGATACCTAATTCCTCGGAATAGCGGAGTTCCGCGAGTCGTCCCGCGGATGCCAGGCGACGCGCGAGTTCGGGGTAATGAGCGTCCGGAATGATGTAGATCGCAATTGAAATACCCAGGTAGTTCCCGAGAGCTTCTGAGTACTCTTCGGGACCGAACTCCCTGCCAGAGAAGCCGAGGATGGCCAGCTCCTCCTGGAATTGTTCGGGGGTGAGCAAGGGCCGTGCGGCAGCTACATTCGGTTGTGAGGTCTCGACACCTAGCAGCAGTCGCCCAAGAACACGTGCCCCTTTGAGCACAGCGTTCGTGACTCTGAATCGAGGTGCGTCAATTATCAGCATCGGTCCCGCTCATGTACTCAATCTGCACTCGGAATCCCCAGCTCTCCCACACATGTACCTCTGTTGAATATACGGTACCATATAGCATATTGTTTAATCAACGCAACGATCCAGAGCGAAGCGCGGTCGATGAGAAGAGGCGTTTTACAACAGCCTGTTATCTCCCAGGCACTCGGCTGAATAGAGTACGATATGCGAAATCCACCCCAAGGGAGAGACAGTGTCGTTTCTCATCAAGCGCCTCACCAGGGAGGTCTTCAGGCACCACTCAAACCCCTGGAGCGCCTGGACTCGCCTACTCAGCGTGCCCCTGGTCTTCGTGCCGATCTGGAACCGCAGCTGGAGAGAAGGTGCCGTGGTGGGCGTGTGGCTGATAGTCAACCCCATCGTGTTCTCCGAACCCAAGAACGATAAAGCGTGGGCCACGCGGGCGATGCTCGGGGAGGAGAGGTGGATCGCCGAGCGACCCCTAGATCGGGCGATGGCCCTCAGCCTCGGGGCGACAGTGTTTGGCCTCGGCGGTGTCTGGGGAGCTTACACGCGACGCCTGTTGCCGACGGCGGTATGCACGGTCGGCCAGGTGGCGCTGCTTCTGGCGTACTGGCGCGAGATGGTCGGCTACTATGAACGCCACCGCGCCGAACGTGCGTGACCTGAGCAGGCGCGAAGTTCCGACAACACCTACCCTCCGGTCAATCCGCTGGATAATGACCGAATTGCCGAGGACTCGAATCGGCAGGGGTGTCCGCTCGGATATGAGCGTCCCGAAAAGGTCGAATTTCTGAGAACATGCTAGTCCTAGTTTGCGGTGCGAAATGCCGATGAGCATGGGCGAAGCTCTCACCGAGCCGGATCACCTACCGTCGTCTTTTCAAGTCACGGTCAACAACGTTGGCGCGCCGCAAACTAGGACTAGAGCGGGTGGCGCGCGAAGAAGGCAGTCAGGGCTTCTGCCATGCCGCGGGGATTGTCCACGTG
>DASTQK010000132.1:0-5684 GCA_035761765.1 Rubrobacteraceae bacterium | reverse complement strand
AAAAGGCACGTGCCGCGAAGTGAGTTCTGCTCATGCCCCCCGGTGCCGGGTGCTACCCGGAATCGGCCGCCAACCCTATACTTCGCCTGCCATGGAAGATTTCTACCCTCTGATCGAGCACTACGGATATCTCGTCGTCTTCTTCGGCGTGATGCTCGGGACTACGGGCATCCCTTTCTCCAGTGCGGCCATCCTACTAACCGCCGGCGTACTGGTTCAGCAGGGCCACCTCATCCTCAGGGACGCCATAGTGTTTGGCATCCTTGGAGCCATCATCGGCAACCAGATCGGTTACTGGGTAGGCCACAGAGGAGGACGACCCTTCGTATTGAGGTGGGGACGCTATGTGAAGCTCACCCCGGAGCGCCTGGAGGAAGTCGAACTACTCTTCGTGCGCCACGGCGGGAAGGCCGTCTTCGCGGCACGATTCTTCTCGATCACTCGCGTCCTCGAAGCGCTGGTAGCGGGTATAAGCCGCATGCGCTGGGACACGTTCCTCTTCTACAGCGCCCTCGGCGGGATGGTGTGGGCTACGGCGGTTGTCTTGCTGGGGTACTCCTTCGGTCAGAGTTGGACCTCGGCGCATCATTGGTCAGGTCGCGTTCCCCTCTTGCTAGCTCTCCTGCTCGGGGTGGCGCTGGTCTTCTACGTCGCCTACCGGTGGGCAGCCTCCCACAGGGATAGATAGGTTCTCACTGGCTGTACTTGAGCGTCCACTACCTCGGAGCGACGTGGTAGGTTCTGGGTAGGCAGCGTGAAGCTGACAGTGCCATCACATGGGCTCCGAGACGGTCCGGCACCGCCGCGAGAATCGGGCAGAACCATCAGACCTCCACGCTACCGCCCATGGGAAGCACGTGCAGCTCTACCGACGGCGCAAGCTCCGCCCCATAGCGTCGGAATTCATCGAGGGACCTGGTGAGAAAGGCCGGCCGCGAGCGGGTAGCACGAGCCCCGATGGACCGGCACCGCCAGGCGCGGCCGGAGCGCCTCGGCGGCGCCATCCCCTCGAAGAGGTCGGTGTCACCGGCAAAGTAGATCAGGCGCGAGCCGCGGATCAGGCGGCGCCGTCACGATACCCTTCGTGACCGAGATCGGCGAGCCAGCGGCGCATCTGGCGGTGCATGTAATCGGGGCCGACGATGGCTTGTTCGGGCAGGCGCCAGCCCGCGGGCACGACGACGAATGGGAATGACTGGGAACCACCCATGCCGCCGTGAGAGCCGACGAGCTCCTCGAAGGCGGCGACTTCGTCCATATCCGCGTAGTAGGTGCTGTTGACCATGATGTCGGCGACGTGCTCGTAGCCGTCCGCGCGCCTGACGTGCCGGGCTGCGTTCGGGCCGAAGGGCGCCAGGGGATCCTCCCCTTCCACCCTCTCCTCGTCCAGGTAATGCGTTCCGTGAGCGCCTACCGCCACCGCCCCATGCCGCTCGGAGCGCACCAGCATGAACCCGATTCCGGGGTGGTCGCGCAGCGCCGGGACGAGCTTCGGGTAGAGATGCTCGATCCGCTCGAGCGTAAGCCGTCCCGGCTCGCGCGGGAACGAGATGAGCCCGAGGCAGCCCGACGCCATCACCGATAGCTCGGGCAGTTGGTCCTCCTGCGCCGCCTCGCGCAGCATTGCGGTCTCTTCGCGTGATCTCTTGCCGAGTTGCACCGCACCATCGACCCGCTTGCCCTTCGTCGCCGCGCGGATCGAGCGGCCGACGACGTTATCCGCAGACCCGGCTTCGGTCAGCGATGCTCCAAGGTATCCTGCTGCCTCGTTGCTTCCTCCTCCATCCACGTGGATGCTCTCGGCGGCGCAGGCCTCGCGCACGAGATCCTCCAGCGAGGTGCCGTAGCGGTCGAGGAAGGTGGCGCCCTGTGACTGACCGTGGTCGGAGAGGACCACGAGATGGTACGGGCGCGGGGCCTCCTTCGCTGCGTGTTCGATCCGTGCGAATTGCCGGTCGATCCTGCGCAGCGTCGAGAGCGCATCCGGCCGCTCGATGCCAGAGTGGTGGGCGACCTCATCATAGGCAAGAAAGGTCGTGTAAGCGACCGGCCTACCCGCGTAGAGGTCGCCGATGATCGCCGCTACCTGGAGGTCGCGCTGGATCACGGTAGCCCACGAGCGCACGAGCGCGTAGCTCAGCGTCCGCTTGATCCGTGGGCGGATGTCGCGCCGGCGCTGCTGGGCGGCGTAGTAAAGCTCCTGAGCAATATCTGCCAGGGCGAACACGACGGTTCTCGTGACGTTGTAGGGGTTGGCGAAGTAAGCGAAGTAGTCCTGACCGATGCGCCCGGGGCGATCACGCCTGAGCACCGTGCTCATCGTCAGCAGACTGTGTTCCGCGTCGCCGGAGAGTATGTTCGCCCGGCTCGCACCGTCTTCGTGCAGCAGGCCGCGCCCGTTCGAATGACGACGCTCCAGCTCGGCGGCGTCCCTGGGATGGTTCGTGACGATCGGCCGCTTGTGCTCCTTCTCCCACCAGCGAAACGCCGGCCAGTCGTCGCTGTTGCCGTGCAGCAGTCCGGCCTGGCAAGCACCCGTCTGCGACGACCAGTCCGTCTCCCACCCGATGAGATGGTGCGATCCTTCGCGCAGCCAGCGAGCAACCGTCGGCATGTTGCCGTCGCGCATGGCGCGCACCACGACCTCGTGCGCGAGGCCGTCGATCTCGAGGAATACCACGCCCGGTACGTCGGACGAAGTAGCCCCTTGACGCGTGGCGGCTCGCCGGATGACGTTGCGGTAGTAGAAGTCGTGGTCGTCGATTCCAAGGAGCGAGGTGACAAGCGTGTTCACTACCGTGAGGACCAGGGCTACGACGGTGCCCCAGATCACTCCGACCCCGAAGCCGTCGATGATACTCGATGCTATCCACACGATGACGCCGTTCAGGAGTAGCGCGGCGACTCCCAGGGTCAACACGGTGACTGGCAGTGCGAACCTTATGAACAGGGGCCACATAACGGCGTTGAGGAGACCGATCAGGGCTGCGATAGCGAAGGCAGAGCCCCAGCCCGGGATGTCTATCTCGGGGATGAGCGCCGAGAGTACGAAGAGCGTTACCGCAGTGACCACCCATACAACAAACACCCTGAGCACAGCGTGACGGCCGGCCAGGCGCCTCATGAGTATCCTCGGCCTGCCATGGTCCGGTCCAGAGCGTGGATGCCGTTTGTGCGGTCCCCTGCACGATCGAGCAGGCGCTTCCTCCGGTCACCAGGGAGCATCCACAGCAGAGACCGCCTCTCGGGGTAGGGATCCATAGTATCAACCTTTCCAGTCGATCCAGTTTCGCTTGACGCTACTCTGCTTGACGCTTCTGGATCATACGCCCCGATGAGGTGTCGAGTCATCGCACGTAGCCGATTTCCCCCCCGGGGGATGTGCGTCCGTAGGTGAAGACGCCACACCCGCCGGCACAAAGCAGGAGGTAGAGAGTATGGCGTTTAGCGAAGAGCAGGTCCAGAGGGCACACCAATATTTCAACGTCAACGGGGTGGTCTCTGACTGCCCCTACTGCTCGACGCGCGGATGGGACGGTGGGGAGATAATCTCGGCTGCGGTCGTAGACGAGCGGGGCGAGGTCTGAGGCGGTGCATATGGTCCAGTTCTCGTGCCGAGAGCTGCGGGCACATCACATTGTTTGAGGCGAGACGTATGGGCCTGCTTGGCGGCTAGAGGGTGTGAACTGCCGAGGGCCACCGTCTAGGCAATAGACGAAGCAAACTCGCCTGTTAAGTGTATGATATCACCAGACAAGGCTGCATAGGTGGCGATAGGAGAGGAGACCATGTCAGAGCAACGACACGGACGGTATTACGCTCAACAGCTGATGATGGGCCAAGACGCCAACGTTAGGGAGCAGATTCAGGACGCCCTCGATGCCGGCGAAAGCCAGGAGTGGCACCTGGTGGGAGTCTCCGACGTGCTGCCCGAGCGTGGTGTGATCCTGTTCTGGGATACTGCAAGGCCCAGCTTTGGTAGGACCTCCAGGTAACGCGTCTTACCCGGTCTTTCGAGAGCGCTTCTACACACGTGGGTGAATAAGAGCAACAAGCCGTTCGCAGAAAGTGAACTCTTGGCCGTGATCCGTAAATAGCGGCAAGTCCACTGGGCTCTCTGCCCTGGGGGTTCACTAATACTTGCGAGAGCTGATGGACGTACGCTGAGGGGAGTGCTAGCTGCCTCGTGGGGTTTGTCGTGGCGACGTTTACAGGTAGCCTTGTGTGGGCCATCCCCCTGTGGGCCATGAGTGGCCTCCTGGCGGCGGGCGTGGTCGTATGGGTGTCCGACAGAGAAATCTGAGCGGCGTACGCCGGAGAACAGCCCCTCTGAGGAGCTTGCGTGCACAAGGATGATAGGAGGAAGGGCCGGATCGTCGTACCCTAGCTGCGCGCTGAGTCCGGTAGCAGCTTCAAGACATCCTGGTCAGAAATCCTCGTGTTGTGCAACTTCTCCTGTGTGCTCGACAATTCCATGCTACGAACGCTATCCGTCCGGGGGGGTGTGGCGAGCGACGATCTCGAGGGCGTCGAGGTCGGGGGCGAGCTGGCGGGCGATGCCGTCGAGGAGGCCGATGGCGCGCCCCACGAGCAGCAGCCGGGGCGGGAGGTCGCCCACGCTCGCGCCGAGGCTGCGGCCGAAGTCCCCGAGATCCGCCTCTCCAACCTCATCGCCTCCGAGGAGCACGCCGACGAGGTTGAGCAGGGTCAGGTAGTCCGCGTCCTCGCCGACCGGGAGGCCGACCTCGTGCAGCGAGGCGGTGATGGCGTCGAGGTCCCCGCCCCTCAGTGCTTCGACCATCTCCTTAAGCGCGGCGACGAAGGAGGGTTCCAGAGCCAGGGTGAGGCCGTGGTCGAGGAGGACGAGGCGGGGGCCCGGTTGTACCAGGAGGTTGCCGGGGTGGGGGTCGGCGTGCAGGACGCCGCGGCCGAACATCTGGTCCGCGTAGACGTCCATCAGGAGCTCGGCGACCTCGCGGCGCTCGATCCCGGCGCGAGAGAGCCCTTCCGTGTCCGTTATCTTGACGCCGTCCAGAAGCTCCATGACCAGCAAGCGTCCGCTCGTGAGGTCGTGGACGACCTCCGGGATGACGACGTCGTCGCGGTCCGAGAGGGCGAGGCGCAGGTCTTCTATGACCCCGGCCTCGCGGCGGAAGTCTAGCTCCAGGGGTAGCGTCCAGCGCAGGTAGTCCACGATGGGATAGAGCTGTATCTCGGGTTCCAGGCGCGCGAGCGCCCGGAAGATCGCCTCCAGAGCGCCGAGGTCGGCCTCGATAAGGGCGGCGACGCCGGGGTATTGCACCTTGACGGCGACGGGGCGTCCGTCCGCGAGCCGGGCGCGGTGGACCTGCGCGATCGAGGCCGCGGCGATGGGTTCTCTCTCGAGCTCGGAGAAGACCTCCAGCGCCGGGCGGCCCAGCTCCCGAGCGATCGCCCCCTCGATAACGGCGGCAGGCTGGGGCGGCACGCGGTCCTGCAGCGAGGAGAGCTCTTCGACGTAGGCGGCGGGCAGGAGGTCAGGGCGGGTCGAGGCGAACTGTCCGGCTTTGATCAGGGTCCCCCCGAGCGCCCGCGCCGCGTCGAGCAACCGTCCCGCCCCCCTCCGGTGCGCGAGTTCCAAGTCTTCAGGACGGACGAGGCCGGGGAACCACCGCGCCCGGCTCGCGGACGGACGCCCCGTCGCC
>DASTQK010000131.1:0-18930 GCA_035761765.1 Rubrobacteraceae bacterium | reverse complement strand
ACGCCTATACGGCGGACAAGCCGCGCGTGCCGACGAATTTGCGCGAAGCGAGGGATCTCTTCGCCAGCAGCGAGAGGGCCAAAGAGGCGTTCGGCGAGGAGGTCGTCGAGCACTACCTCAACATGGCGCGCGTCGAGATCGAAGCCTTCGAGGCCGCCGTCACCGACTGGGAGCGCTACAGGACCTTCGAGCGCCTATGAGCGGCTCCGCAAGACCGAATATAGGGGTCACGGCGGCGACCGAGAAGGTGAGCTACGGCGTCTGGGATGGGGTCCCCGCCATCGTCAGCCCGGCGCGCTACATCGAGGCCGTCCAGCGGGCCGGCGGGCGGGCCATCCTCTTGCCTCCGGACCCGGAGGACGCCGGGGACCCGGGTGCGGTGCTCGGGTTGATCGACGCCCTGATCGTCACCGGCGGAGCGGGGGACCTGAACCCGGCCCTCTACGACGAGGATCCCCACCCGGAGACCGGGCCGGTGCAGGAGGAGCGCGACGCCTACGAGCTGGCGCTGGTGCGCGGCGCCCTTGAGCGCGAGTTGCCACTCCTCGGCATCTGCCGCGGGATGCAGATCCTGAACGTCGCCTACGGCGGCTCCATCGAGCAGCACCTCCCTGACGCGCTCGGCCACGAGGAGCACCGCCATACGCCGGGAACCTTCGCCGACCACGAGGTGCGCCTCGCGCCCGGCTCGCTCGCCGCCCGCGCCGCCGGGACCGAGACCACACCGGCCAAGTCGCACCACCACCAGGGCATAAAGGAGGTGGGCCGCGGCCTCGAGGTGACCGGCTGGGCGGCCGAGGATGGCGCGGTCGAGGCCCTCGAAGACCCGGGCTGCCCGTTCGTCCTCGGCGTGCTCTGGCATCCCGAGGAGGACGAGGACAGCCAGCTCATCAAAGCCCTAGTCTCGGAGGTCTCCTAGATGCTCGAAGTCCTGAACCCGGCCACCGGGGAGGTGGTCGAGAAGCTCGACCAGGCGACCGAAGAGGACGCCGACGCAGCCATCGCCCGCGCGAAAGACGCCTTCCCCGCGTGGAGGGATGTCGAGCCCTCGGACCGCTCGCGCCTGCTGCGCCGGCTCGCCGACGCCCTCGATGCCGAGAAGGAGAACCTGGCGGAGCTCGAGTCGAAGAATACCGGCAAGCCCATCGGGGACTCGCGCGCCGAGATGGGGATGGTCGTCGAGACCTTCCACTACTACGCCGGGATGCCAGAGCGCCTTCTCGGCGACAGCATCCCGGTCTCCGGCGGCGTGGACGTCACCTTCCGCGAACCCCTGGGCGTCGTCGGGCTCATCGTCCCGTGGAACTTCCCGCTCACCATAGCGAGCTGGAAGATGGCCCCTGCTCTGGCCGCCGGGAACACCCTCGTCCTCAAGCCCGCCGAGCTCACCCCTCTAACCGCCGTCGAGTTCGAGCGCATAGCCAGGGACGCCGGCATACCCGAGGGCGTCGTCAACGTCGTCGTAGGGCCGGGGAGCAAGGTCGGACGGCGCCTCGTCGAGCATCCCGACGTCGCGAAGGTCGCCTTCACCGGCTCGACCGAGGTGGGCAAGAAGATCGCCGAGGGCGCCGCCGGCACCATAAAGCGGGTGACCCTGGAGCTTGGCGGCAAGTCCGCGAACGTCGTCTTCGCCGACGCCGACCTGGAGAAGGCCGCAAGCGAAGCCCCGGTCGCCGTCTTCGGCAACGCCGGGCAGGACTGCTGCGCCCGCTCGCGCATCCTCGTCGAGAAGAGCGTCTTCGACGACTTCCTCTCCCTCATGCAGCCGGCGGTCGAGAGCTTCAAGGTAGGCGACCCCTTCGATGAGGCCACAGAGATGGGCCCGCTCATCTCCGCCGAGCACAGAGAGACCGTCTCTTCCTACGTCCCGGAAGGTGCGCCCGTGGCGATAAAGGGCGAAGCCCCCGAAGGCAGCGGTTTCTGGTTTCCGCCGACCGTTCTCGCGCCCGTCTCCAACGACGACAGGGCGGCGAGGGAGGAGATCTTCGGTCCCGTCGTGGCCGTGATCCCCTTCGACGACGAGCAAGACGCCATCCGGAAGGCCAACGACACGATCTACGGTCTGTCGGGCTCGATCTGGACCCGGAACGGAGCCCGAGCCCTCCGCGTCGCGAGGCGCATCGAGACCGGCGTCCTCTCCATCAACTCGAACACCTCCGTCCGCGTCGCCACGCCTTTCGGGGGGATGAAGCAGTCCGGCGTCGGGCGCGAGCTCGGCCCGCACGCCCTCGACTACTACACCGAGGTGAAGAACGTCTACATCTCCACGGAGGAGGCCTAGAGATGCCCGGACGCCTGGATGGGAAAGTCGCGGTCATAACAGGCGCGGCGAGCGGTATCGGACGCGAGACCGCTCGCCGCTTCGCCGAAGAGGGCGCGAAGGTCTGCGTGGCCGACCTCGCTGACGAGCCGGGCAAGGAGACCGCTTCGGCGGTGGACGGCATCTACGTCCACGCCGACGTCACAGATCCGGAAGACGTTCAAAGCATGTACCGGGAGGCCGCCGGGCGCTTCGGGGGGATCGACATCCTGTTCAACAACGCCGGCATCTCCCCGCCGGACGACGACTCGATCCTGCAGACGGAGCTGGATGCCTGGGACCGGGTCCAGAACGTGAACCTCAAGAGCGTCTACCTGTGCTGCAAGTACGGGATACCTCACCTCCTCGAGCGCGGCGGCGGGTCCGTCATCAACACGGCCTCCTTCGTCGCGGTGATGGGGGCCGCTACCTCCCAGATCTCCTACACCGCCTCCAAAGGAGGCGTCCTCGCCATGAGCCGCGAGCTCGGCGTCCAGTTCGCCCGCCAGGGCGTGCGGGTCAACGCCCTGTGCCCCGGACCGGTCAACACGCCGCTCCTGCAAGAGCTCTTCGCCAAGGACCCGGAGAAGGCTCAGAGGAGGCTGGTACATTTGCCGATGGGGCGCTTCGCCGAGGCCGTCGAGATCGCCAACGGCGCCCTCTTCCTCGCCTCGGACGAGTCCTCCTACATCACGGCCTCGACCTTCCTGGTTGACGGTGGCCTCTCCGGGGCATACGTTACACCGGAATAGGAGGTCCCGATGCACACACAAGGAGCGCGCTACCGCGGCATCTCGGAGAGCATCCTCGACGCCATAGGCGACACGCCGATGCTCGAGATCGAGGGCATCTACTGCAAGCTGGAGTACCTGAACCCCTCGGGCTCGATAAAGGCGCGCATCGCCAAGTACATGGTCGAAAGAGCAGAGCGGGAGGGACTCCTCTCGGCAGGCGACACGATAGTCGAGGCTACCTCCGGCAACACCGGAAACGCCCTCTCGATGGTCGCCGCCGTCAAAGGCTACAGGATGCTCGTAGTTATGCCCGAGGGCATGACGGGCGAGCGGGTCGCCATAAGCCGCGCGTTTGGCGCCGAGGTCCTGCAGGTGGGGCACTTCCACGTGGACGAGGCGCTGGCCAAGGCCAAAGAGCTCGGAGGAGAGGACGGCTACTTCTGTCCGTCGCAGTTCGAGTCGGAGTGGAACGTCGAGGAGAACCGCCTCTGGCTGGGGCCGGAGATCCTCTCCCAGCTGCCCGAGGGCAGGGTCCCCGACGCCCTCGTCATGGGTGTGGGCACGGGCGGCACCCTGGTGGGGGTCGGTCAGGCCTTCCGCGAGGTCAACCCGCACGTCAAGCTCTTTGCGATGGAGCCCTCGGAGTCGGCGACGATACTGTGTGGGGAGGTGGGGGAGCACCTCATCGAGGGCATCGCCGACGGCTTCGTGCCCGGCATCTTCGAGCGCCACCAGCGGCTCGTGGACACCACCCTCACCGTGGACTCGGGCGAGGCGGTCGGGAGCATGAAGGACCTTGCCCGGCGCTACGGGCTCTTCGTGGGTCCTTCGAGCGGGGCGAACATGATCGCAGCCCGCAAGGTGCGCGAGAGCTACCCCGAGCTGCAGACGCTCGTCACCCTCTTCTGCGACGAGGGCGAGAAGTACATAGCCGACCACTTCGCCGACGAGGTGCAGGTCACCTCGGAGACCTACACCTGAGGCCAACCCTGCTGGCGCACCCGGACGGGGCCGGAGATACAATGTGGGTCTCTGACAACGAGGGCTTCCACGCAGCCCTCGAAAATTGGGTAGTCTTCTGCTGCATGGAGTGGGAGCAGCTGGAAGGGGGCTGTGTTGGCCAAGAGCAAGTTAACGGTGTTGATGGTGGCTGTGCTGTGCATGGTGTTTCTGTCCGGTCACAGGATCTATCAGGGCTTCGACTTCTCTACGGTCCAGCACAGGGGCGGGAAAGAGAGGGCCAAGGTCTGTGACCGGGAGCCTGACGCCAGCCGGGCAGGTGTGGAGATAGAGCGCAGGAACGGCGACGGTGGTTACTACCTAGACGAAAACAACGTCCTCCCGGGCTGCGGCTACTCACCATGGGGGAAGTCGCACATCATCTTCCATCGGACCTGCGAAGGTGGACCCCTCGGGGCCTGCAGAACGGACTTCCACGTTAGCGCGCAGAAAGCAACAGAGATAACGCAGGAGAGAAACGCCGACCGTGATTAGCGAAAGCTGTGGCGCGAGTCCGAGCGGCGCTACCACGAACGCCGCGAGGGATGGCGGCGCACGCCCGATACCGGAGATGCCAAGGCCTGAAGTCTTCGGCGGCTCGTAACCGCCGCGGCTAGCCCCAGCATATGCTAGGCTTACCCCGTCCGGAGACGGGCGCGGGAGAGAGCCGCCGCAAGCGGCGGCCGCCGAAGGTGAAAGGCCAGCAGGGGATAGGGCCGAATCTCTCAGGCAAAAGGACCGCGTGCCGGAGGGCGTCCTGGAAAGACCGGTTCCGGCTTCGCCGTTACCGGCGCCGACGGGGTAACACTCTCAGGTTTTGGGACAGGACGGAAAAAGCGAACGTCCACCCGAGAACAGGGGGTAGTACCGCGTGGCGCGATTCACACCGCACACCGTGGCCGACATAGAGGAGATGCTGGAGGCCATCGGGGTCGACTCTCTAGACGACCTCTTCGCAGATGTCTCGCCGAAGTTCGAAGGAGAGCTGGACCTCCCGCCGGCGCTCTCCGAGCACGAATCACTCGCCGACGTGCACGAGGCGGCCAAAGAGAACGTCTCCGGGCTCCCGATCTTCCTTGGGGCGGGGGCCTACGACCGCATCGTGCCCTCCGCCATAGGGCACATAATCTCCCGGGGCGAGTTCCTCACCTCCTACACCCCGTACCAGCCCGAGGTCAGCCAGGGACACCTGCAGGTCGTCTTCGAGTTCCAGAGCGTGATCTCCGAGCTCACAGGCCTCGAGGTCTCCAACGCCTCGGTCTACGACGGCTCGAACGCCGTCGCCGAAGCAGCCCTTATGACCGCTCGCCTGACGAAAAGGGATCCCAAGGTCGCCGTGTCGAAGGGGCTCAATCCACGCTACCGCGAGGTCATCGAGACCTACGGGGTCGAGGTGGTAGAGCTTTCGTTCGAAGCCGGCGCGACGGATTTCTCCGAGATACCGGACGATGTCTCCGGCGTCTTCGTGCAGAGCCCGAACTTCTTCGGGATCGTCGAGGACATAGAGGCGGCCTCCGAGGCGGCTCATGGCGTTGACGCGCTGGCTGTCGCGGTGTGCGACCCGATCTCGCTCTCCGTCCTCGAGAGCCCCGGCAACCTGGGCGCGGACGTCGCGGTGGGGGAGGCCCAGCCGCTCGGGATGCCGCTGCTCTTCGGCGGCCCGTACGCCGGGTACATGGCGACGAAGAAGGAGTTCGTGCGCCAGCTCCCGGGCCGTATCGCCGGTGAGACGGTCGATCAGGATGGCAGGCTCGCCTACGTGCTCACCTTGCGGGGCCGCGAGCAGGACATCCGGCGCGCGAAAGCCAACTCGAATATCTGCACCAACCAGGCGCTCACCGCTCTCGCCGCGACCGTCTACGCCGCGCTCGTGGGGCCCGAGGGGATGCGCGAGGTAGCCGAGCTCTCCGCCTCGAAGGCGCGGTATCTGGCTGACAAACTCCAGGCTTCGGGTATGGGGTTGCGCTACCCCGGGGCTCCTTTCCTGTGGGAGTTCGCCGTCGAGTTGCCGGATGTAGCGAAGGCCAACGGGGCGCTCCTGGAGGCCGGGATAGTGGGGGGCCTGGATCTCGGGGACGGGGCGATGCTCGTCGCTGTGACGGAGAAGAGAACCAAGAACGAACTCGACGCCTTCGTGGAGGTGGTGGCGAATGCTGGGTAACCTGATCCGGGACAAGGGCAGGGAGGGCCGGCGCGGCTACACTCTCCCGAAGCTCGATGTGGAACTGACGAGGCTCGACGAGGTCCTGCCGGAGAAGTCGGTTCGCAAGGAGAAGCCGCGGCTTGCGGAGGTGGACGAACCGACCGTGATCCGCCACTACACCAACCTCTCGCGCCAGAACTGGGGCATAGACACGAACTTCTACCCCCTTGGCTCCTGCACTATGAAGCACAACCCGCGCGCCAACGAAGCTGCGGCCACGGTGCCTGGCTTCGCGGGGCTCCATCCTTTGCAGACGGAAGATCAGGCGCAGGGCGCCCTGCGGGTCATGCACGAGCTACAGGGGTTTCTGGCTGAGATATCCGGCCTCCCGGCCATCTCCTTGCAGCCGATGGCGGGTGCCCAGGGCGAGCTCACGAGCATACTCATGATCCGGAAGTACCTGGAGGACGCCGGCGACCACGGTAGAACCACCGTCATAGTTCCGGAGACTGCCCACGGGACAAACCCGGCAACGGCCTCGATGGCGAACTTCAAGGCCGTCGAGGTCGGGCTCGACGTGCACGGCTGCGTAGAGGTGGAGGAGTTGCGCGAGATGGTGGACGAGACTACCGCCGCGCTCATGATCACCAACCCCAACACCTGCGGCGTCTTCGAGCGGAACATGAAGGAGATCGCCGAGGTCCTGCACGAGGCGGGCGCCTTCCTCTACATGGACGGCGCGAACATGAACGCGAACCTGGGCCGCATGCGCGCCGCCGATGCCGGCGTGGACATAATGCACTTCAATCTGCACAAGACCTTCTCCACCCCCCACGGCGGCGGCGGTCCTGGCTCGGGAGCCATCGCCTGCTCGGAGGCCCTGGCTCCCTTCCGTCCCGACCCCGTTGTCGAGAGGCATGACGGTGAGTACGCTTTCGCCCGCCCCGAGAAGACCATCGGTCGGGTAGCCGCCTTCCACGGCAACTTCGGCCAACTCCTGCGTGCCTGGAACTACATCAAGATGCACGGGCCAGACCTGAAGGATGTGACGGACATGGCCGTGCTGAACGCCAACTACGTGAGGGTGAAACTCGGTGGCACCTACAGAGTCCCCTACGACGAGCTGTGCAAGCACGAGGTCGTGGTGCAGCCGCCCAAAGGCAAGAAGGCCCTCGACATCGCCAAGGGGCTCATAGACCACGGCTTCCACCCGCCCACGATCTACTTCCCTCTCGTCGTGAAGGAGGCGATGCTCATAGAGCCCACCGAGACCGAGTCGAAAGAGACCCTCGACGACTTCGTCGGCGCGATGCTGGAGCTCGCCGAGACGAAGCCCGAGGAGCTCGAGGAAGCCCCGACGCACGCCCCCACCCGCCGCCTGGACGAGGCTCGCGCCGCACGCCAGCTGAAGGCGAGGTGGTAGGTGTGGCAGAGCTCAGACGGACCCCGCTCTACGACGAGCACAGAGCCCTTGGCGCCCGCCTCGTGGACTTCGCGGGCTGGGAGATGCCGGTCCAGTACGAGGGCATAAAGGCGGAGCACAACGCTGTCCGCAACCACGCCGGGCTCTTCGACGTCTCGCATATGGGCGAGGCCGCCTTCCGCGGCCCGGACGCCGAAGTAGCCGTCCAGCGCCTCGTGACGCGGGACGTATCGCGGCTCGAGGAAGGTCAGGCCGGCTACTCCGCAGTCTGCTACGAGAGCGGGGGTACGGTGGACGACGTGATCGTCTACCGGCGCCCGGACGACTTCCTCGTCGTCGTGAACGCCTCCAACCGCGAGAAGGACCTCGAGCACTTCAGAAGCAACACGCAGGACCTCGACGTAATGGTCGCCGACGAGTCCGACGACTGGGCGCTGCTGGCGCTCCAGGGTCCCGAGGCCGCCAGGCTGCTTCAGAACCTGACCGGGGCTAACCTCTCGGATCTGAGACCCTTCCGGTTCGTGGAGGGAGAGGTGGCCGGCGCGAAGGCGCTCGTCTCCCGCACGGGCTACACGGGCGAGGACGGGTTCGAGCTCTACCTTTCCCCCGACGACGCCCCGCGCGTCTGGCGCGAACTCCTTGCGGCCGGCGCCACTCCCTCAGGCCTCGGGGCGCGCGACACCCTGAGGCTCGAGGCCGGTATGTGCCTCTACGGCAACGAGCTCGACCCGGAGACGACGCCGCTGGAGGCCGGTATAGGCTTCGCCGTCCACCTGGACAAAGAACGGGAGTTTATCGGTCAAGAGGCTCTGCGCCGGGAGAAGGAGGAGGGCCTGCGTAAGAGGCTCGTCGGCTTCGAGGTGGAGGGGAGGGGCATTGCGCGCCACGATTACCCCGTGAGGGTGGAAGGCGAGACCGTTGGCCACGTCACCAGCGGGACGCTCTCCCCGACGCTCGGCAAAGCCATTGGGCTTGCGCTCGTATCTCCGGAGGTAGAAGATAGGTTCGAGGTGGTGATCCGGGAGCGCCCCATCGAGGCCCATACCGTACAACTGCCGTTCTACAAGCGCGAGAAAAAGTAGGGAGGAAGCCTTGAAAGTACCCGAAGAGCTTCAGTACACCAGAAGCCACGAGTGGGTCCGCACCGAGGACGACACCGCCACCATCGGTATCACGGACCACGCCCAGGACGAGCTCGGCGACATAGTCTTCGTCGAGCTGCCCGAGGTGGGCGCTACCTTGGACCCGGGCGACTCCTTCGGCACCATCGAGTCAGTCAAGGCCGTCTCCGACCTCTATACCCCGGTCGGCGGCGAGGTCGTCGAGGTCAACGAGGCCCTCAACGATAGCCCCGAGATGGTGAACGAAGACCCCTACGGCGACGGCTGGATCATGAGACTCCGCGTCTCGGACGAAGGCTCGGGTTTCCTCTCAGCCTCCGACTACGAGCAGTTCGTCGAAGAGGAAGAGTCCTAGGAAAGACCCGCCCGCGAGGATAACCCGGACAGAGAGGTCCCACCAGACTGCCCGGGCGCACACATATATGTGCGCTTTGCAGGTATTTGCAGAAAGTTTCTAAATTCGTGGTTTCAAACCCTTTACAAAGTGTAACGAGCGAGGTATCATTCTCGCTAGTCGGTTGGTGCGAAGCTAAACCGACACAATTAAAGAGCCCGGGGCGCACTCCTCCTTTCCCTTTCCCCACCTATCACCCCTAAGAGTGTTCCGGGCTCTTCTCTTCTTTTGGTGGTCGGTTCGCGCCTTCTCGGGCGGCACTCCCGGCGGTCAGCCAGAGCGATGCGAAGGGTGTACTGTGTGGCGACCACGAGCGCCTATTTTACGAGAGAACGGGTCCCTGGCGAGTATTGGGGACCGCCTTTCTGACTACCAGAAGAGCTTATGGATCTAGGAGGCCTCCTGTCCCTCTGCCTGGGTCAGGTAGTAGAGCGTGTGCATAAGTTGGGCGGTAGGGTCTATACGGTGGACGTCTACGTGGGAGGGCACGTGGAGGAGGACGTCGGTGTAGTTGAGGATGACGCGGATATTGGCGTCGACCATCAGGTTGGAGACCTCCTGGGCGGAGGAGGCGGGGGTTGCGATGATGCCGATGATCTCCTCTGCTTCGGCGACGCTCTTGGCCAGCTCGTCTATGTGCTTGACGACGACGTTGCCCACCGTGCGCCCGATCTTCTCGGGGTCGTTGTCGAAGACGTCGTGGATGACGAAGCCCCTCTTGGGGAGGATGGTGCTAGCCGCGATGGCGCTCCCGAGGTTGCCCGCACCTACCAGCGCGATGTTGTAGGTCTGCCTCAGCCCGAGTATGTTCCTCACCGCCTCGACCAGGTCGTAGGCCTGGTAGCCTACCCCCCGCGTGCCGGAGAACCCGATCGCGTTCAGGTCCCTTCTCACCTGCACCGGGTTGATCCCCGTGAAGTCCCCTAGCTCCTTGCTCGAGACCGCGTCGCGCCCTTCCTCGATGAGCTGCTGCGTCGTCCTGAGATACTTGGTCAGCCTGTTGGTCAGACCTGGCTGTAGCGTGGCTCGCACTCTTCGCCGCTCCTTTGCGTCCGATTGGATGACGGTGAGGGCATTGTAACAAAATGGTCCGCTCTTGCAATAAAGGTGCTCTTAGCCGCCCACAAATCAGTAAGCAAGCCAAATTACAGCGCTAAGGCGGGATCTTCGAGCGCTCTTTCGCCGTGGCGCGTCATGTTGTAGCATGGCGGCGTGGACGCAGGCTACTACAGAGGGCTCGGGTCTTCGTCGGGACGGCTCCCTCGACCGTCCCTGCCCCGACCGTCCCTTCGAGGGGCGTATCCGGGGCGCCTGTTTACCTTCCTGATCTAGGAGGGTCTCGTCTGCACAACATCTCATCGGGGGAACGATGCTCGCTTTTTCAAGCAGGAAAGACGTAGAAGACAACAGGGTAGTGTCCCGTGACGGGTTACGTCTCCTGTCCCGTGCCGATGGTCTGGCGGAGTCGGGTATCCGCATCCGGCAGATGGACGACGTTGATCTGGAGCGCATCATGGAGCTCCGTTCGGTCGTGCGCTGGTCGGCGGACCCCAACGCCTTTGGCATCCTGCGCGGGATGCGCGACGCCCGGTGGGCCGTGGCCGAGACCCCGGACGGCTCTCTGGCCGGCATGGTAGGCGCGGTGCCGCTGGGTAGGATCGGGATCCTGTGCCACCTCGCGGTCCGCGACGATTACCGCAAGATGGGTCTGGGCCATACGCTCTCATCCTGGGCCGTCCTCTACCTCCGCTCCCGCGGCGCGAGGACCATCAGGCTCTACTCGACCCGGCAGGCTGAAGGACTGTACCGTTCTATGGGTTTCAGGCCGGGGACTGCTCGCACCGTGTATCGTCTGGACGGTGCCACGTTCCCGCAAGCGCGAGATGAGGCTGAGGAGTACCGGGTAGTGACGCTCGCGTTCGCTGATCTGCCGGAGCTCTACGGGGTGGATCTCTGGTCCTACGGGGCCGACAGGTCGGCCATCATCTTCGCCACCCTGAGGCTGCACCCCGGCGGGGGCCTCGTCGCCCGCGACTCGACCGGAAGGATCAGAGGCTACCTGCTACGCGGCTCCACGGGGCGCACGGCTCGCATCGGGCCCTTTGTAGCCTCGACTCCTGAGGTCGCCCGGCTCCTCCTCTCGGCCGCTCTGGGCGCGACCGGCGGCTCGAGCGTGGAGGTCACCGTGCCCGGTGTCGCGGAGAGCCCGGCTCACGGCCTCCTGCGCGAGTTCGGCTTCAGGGGGCGCAGGGACCGCCTCCAGATGGAGCTCGGGACGCGGGGCGCAGCTCGCCAGGCGGGCCTGGAGCACTTCGGTACCACGCCGTACCTGGCGACCTAGCCACTCAGAGCACGCCGGCGAGGCCCGTCGGGGCGTGCTCTGAGATGCTAATCGAGCAGAACCTCGGCCAGAAGTTCGGGCTCGACGTTGCCGCCGCTCACGACCGCGACGTTGACCCTCGTGGCCGGGAGCTCGTCACGATGGAAGAGGTGAGCGGCGAAGGTGACGGCTCCGCTCGGTTCGGCGACGAGGCGTGCGTTGAGCGCCATGCGCCGCATGGCGTCCAGGATCTCCTCCTCGCTCACGGTGATGATGTCGTCCACGAAGGCGCGGACGTGCTCCAACGGGGCGTAGCCGAGCTTGCGCACGCGCAGGCCGTCGGCGATAGTGCGCCCGACCTGCTCCGCTGGTAGCTCGACCAGCTTTCCGGTCCTCAGGCTCTCCCTGGCGTCGGCGGCGAGCTCGGGCTCGACCCCGATCACGCGCACTTCCGGGCGGGAGAGCTTTATCGCAGCGCCAACGCCGCTGATAAGTCCCCCGCCGCTCACCGGCACGAGCACCGTCTCCACGTCGGGCAGGTCCTCGAGGATCTCGAGTCCTACGGTGCCCTGGCCGGCGATGAGGGTCTCGTCGTCGTAGGGGGGGACGGGGACGTAGCCGTGGCCGGCGGCGAGCTCCTCGGCCTTTCGCACCCGCTCGGCGCTATCGTCGCTCACAAACAGGATCTCGGCCCCGAAGGCCGCCGTGGCATCCAGCTTGACCCGCGACGCTCCGCGCGGCATCACGATCACGGCGTGCACGCCAAGAGCACGGGCTGCGTAGGCGACGGCCTGGGCGTGGTTGCCGCTGGAGTGGGCGACCACCCCGCGGCGGCGCTCCTCGGGGGAGAGGGAGGATATCTTGTTGTACGCGCCGCGCAGCTTGAACGCGCCGGTCGGTTGCAGGTTCTCCGCCTTGAGATAGAGGAGCTCTTCCTCCTCGCCGCATGGGACGAGCGGCGTGCGTAGCGCTACCCCTTGCACCCGGCGCTGCGCGAGCCGGACGTCGTCGAGCGTGATCACGGTCCACCTCCTTCTCTAGTGCGGTGGGGGATCTCCCCGGGACCCGCAGCACCTTTATGAGGTCGCGAGGGGGAGCAACTCCATTGTAACAGTAGCGAAACATCCTATTAAACTGAGCGCAACATCACCTCCCTATAATGCGAGCGGTGTTCATGCCGCGCGGATCGAACGACGCAATGCGCGCCCTCCTCGCGCCCATTTGGCTGCTCTTCGCCCTGGCGCTCGCGGCCTGCTCGAGCCCGGAGTCGGTGGAGCGCTCCGTCGCGGCCGCCGACTCTGCGGCCGAGGAGCCCCGAACGGAGGTCGCCGCGAGTGGAGCGGGGGAGAGCACTGTGGGTGTGGCCGCGCACGCCGGTCGGGCGGAGAGCACGTCCGGGGACCCATTCGTCTCCCGGGCTGAGGCGAGCGGGGGGACGAACCACGACGCCGATGCGGTGCTCGCGGTCCGGTACGGGGTGCACGAGGAGTACGAACGGGTGGTCCTGGATCTGGGCACCGGGGAGGAGCCCGCCAAGAGGGTACCCGAGTGGACGCTCACGAGCTCGGCTAACGAAGGCCTCCTGCGCGTGACCCTGCCGTCGATGAGCAGGACCGCCGTCTCCGACGGCCCGCTGGGCGACGGCCTGCTCGAGAGCTTCTACGTCGTGCGCGCCCCGGAGGGCGGCATGTTCGTGGACGTCTTCGTGCGCAAGGCTTTCGCCTACCGGGTGGTGGAGCTCTCCGATCCGGCTCGCCTCGTGGTGGACTTCGAGCCGGCCGGATCTCCCCTCGATACCCCGCTGCCGGCGGTGGGCGGCAAGACGGTTGTCGTGGAGCCGCGCGCAGGGGCCAGGATCGGGGACCCCCTCACCGTCTGCGGTTACTCCCGCAACTTCGAGGCAACGAACAACATCATCCTCGTGGACCGCAAGGGGAAAACCGTGGTCCGTCGTACCGTTCTGAGCAACGACTGGACCTCTACCTGGGGATACTTCGAGTCGACCCTGGATCTTCCGCCCTTTACCGGCAAAGGCGTCCTGCGGGTCGGTGCCGAGAGCGCCCGGGATGGGACATTCGAGGGCGTAAAGGTGCCGGTAAAGAGCCGCTAACCGGCGCACGAGGCTAACCCTGAACCGCAACTTAGGCGCGACGACGGTGAAGCAATAGTCGCGTCCGGTCGAGGCAGGTTCACGTTGCCGCCGGCCCGGCGATATGCGAAGTTAACCCTACCGGAACGGCGCTGCGGAGGACCGCGTCGTCTCAAGGACATACCGCCACCGGACGATAACGCCGGGTAGGAAAGGATCAGGGAGTAGCCACGTTCTACGAGGTGAGGGGTGACGCCGTCGCCCTGCTGCGGGCGCTGAAGGAGTACCACGAGCGGCACGACCCGGGCGTGCCTTTCTCGAAAGGGACGCGCCTGGCGCCCTACCTGGCGGCCGAGCGTGCGGGTCTCGACCCCGACACGCTGCGTTACGAGAGGGCCGTCAGGTACCTGGTGCGGGAGGGGGTGCTGGTGTGGGAGGAGCGCGTCGGCACCGTCCCCGGGATCGACTTCTACAGGTTCACGGGGAGCGGCGTGGAGTTGCTACGGGAGGCCTAGCGTTCATCGCCTGTATGGATCGTGGAGGGCGTACTCCGCCATCGCAGCTGCGATGTAGCGCTTCTCCTCCTCGATATAGTCTTCGATCGCGCGTCTGAAAGCCGGGTGTCGGATCTCGTGCGCGCTGTAGGTGAGGGTCGGGAGGAAGCCGCGCGCGAGCTTGTGCTCGCCCTGGGCGCCGGCCTCGAAGAGCCTCATGCGGCGCTCGATCGCGAACTCTATGGCCTGGTAGTAGCAGAGCTCGAAGTGCAGGTTTCGCCGCTCTTCGGCTGCGCCCCAGTACCGCCCGAAGAGCGCTCCTCCCTTGAAGAAGTTGAGCGCGCCTGCGACAGGGCGGCCTGTCGCCCCGTCGCGCGCGAGGACCAGCAGTATGCGGTCCTTCATACTCTGGAAGACCTCCTCGAAGAACGGCCCTGTCAGGTACGGGAAGCCCCACTTTCTGTCGAAGGTGCCAACGTAGAAGCGGTGCATGATGGAAGCGTGCTCGCGCTCGAGCGCATCCCCGGTGAGGCGTTCGATCCAGAGTCCCTCGCCCTCTAGCTGACGGCGCTCGCGCGCGACCTGGCGCCGCCGTTTGCTCGCAAGCGCCTGAAGGTAGTCGGGAAACGCTTCATAACCGCGGTTGCGCCAGTGAAACTGCAGCGAGTGGCGCACCGCGAACCCTCGCTGCGAGAACAGCTCGAGCTCATCTTCGGGCAGGAAGAGCGCATGCGAAGAGCTGACCCGGAGGTCTTCGCCCAGATCCCGCGCCGCACCCAGCAGGGCGCGCTTGACCGCCGTGCGCTCGGCTTCGCTCGCTACGTCTTCTCGAACGAGTAGCTTCGGGCCTGTAGCGGGCGTGAAAGGCACGGCGGCGACGAGCTTCGGGTAGTAGGGGAGCCCGTGCTCCCTGTACGCCCGCGCCCACTCCCAGTCGAAGATGTACTCGCCGTAGGAGTCGGCCTTGAGGTAGAGGGGTAGCGCGCCCACGAGGCGTCTCCCGTCTGTGCACACGAGATAGACCGGCGACCACCCGCTCGCGCCGCCTATGCTGCCGGAGCGCTCCAGCGCGCGCAAGAACTCGAAGTCGAAGAACGGGAAGTCCGGCGGCTCCAATGCCCGCCAGGCCGCCTTATCGACCTGCTCGATGCCAGGGAGCCGCTCGACGCGCATCACGCTAGCGCCGGGTGTCACGGCCAATGGAGGGCTTCCACGAAGTGGTCCGGGTCGAGATCTTCTCCCGTCGCCCGGAGCACGGTGTCGCGCCAATTCTCGCGGGCCCCGGGGCCGAAGAACGATTCCATCAGGTATCGTCCGGCGACCTCGTGCTCGTAGAAGGGGCCGTGGGTTACATGGCTTTCGAGGTGGTTCCTGAGCTGGGCGGATATCAGGTGCCCCAGCACGTAGTTGTGGTAGTAGACGGGCGCTACCGCTACGTGGATCTTGGCCGCCCAGTCCGGCTCGTCGCGTCCGGGTGAGCGGTCCACCAGCTGCAGACGCTCGACGAGGTCCCACCACAGGGAGTTCAGGTCCTCCCGGTCCGGGTTCTCGTAGAGCGCCTTCTCGAAGTTGAAGACGACTAGCGCCCAGCGGGTGAAGACCAGCCGGTCGGCCCTGCGCCGGGCGTCGAGCCTCTCGCGGTCGAGCTCGTTGTCTGGGACGCTTGCGACCTTCTTGAGCCAGCCGGGCTCCCCGGCCAGAGAGCCCATCATGAGCGCTATGGCCTCTGTCGTGCAGGTGTGGGCCACGGTGCGCAGGAAGTAGGGGAGCTTCGGGTTTATGTACCGGTCGTAGACAGCGTGGCCGAACTCGTGGAGCATCGTGTCCATCCAGTAGGCGTCGGGCTTTACGTTGGCGAGCACCCGCACGTCGTAGGGGTATTCGCGCCCGACCGAGAGGCAGAAGGCGTGCTGGTTCTTGCCCGGCCGCCCGTAGAGGTCGCTCCTCGCAAAGACCCCCCGCACGTCGAGATCGAGGGCGTCGTAGGTCCTGCGGGTGAGCTCCTCGAGGTCCCCGTCCCGGAAAAAGCGGTCCACGTCGAGCTCGTCGTCCTCCGGGGGCTCTTGAAAGAAGGGGTCGGACAGGTGCCAGGGCATGACGGTCTCGACGCCGAACCTCCCTTTCAGCCTCTCGTCGAGGCGCTCTTTGAACGCCGTGAACGGCGCTTCGGTGGCGGACTCGAGCTCGGCCATGACCCCATCCAGCTCCCCGGCGTCTATCTCTTGCAGATCCAGGGCCCGGCGGAAGTGGTCGGGGTAGCCGGCCTCGCGGGCGAGCCGGTTGCGCAACCTCGCGAGCTCGCGCACCGTGCCCTCGACGGCGCGACCGACGGTCTTCGAGGCCTCCCAGGCTTCGCGGCGCAGGGACTCCTCCTCGGAGAAGCGCAGGATCTTGCGGATCTCGTTCTCCCCGACCTCCTTGCCCGCGACGACGCCCCGGTGGTTGCCGTAGATGGCATTGGCCCGGGCCTCGAGCTCCTCTATGAGGTCCAGGGTCTCCCGGTCGCCGTGCCGGCTCGCGAAGATCCGGTACACCACCTCGACCTGCCGCCGCAAGAGCCCGTTCTCCAGTGACTCCCGCTCTTCGTAGTAGCCCCGGACCTTCGCGTGCTCATCGTTAGCTGCGAAGAGCCGGTTGTACTCCTTGCCGGCTGCGACGAGGTCCGCCTGGGCCTCCTCGGTGCCGGTAGTGGCGAGGCGCCACCAGGCCTCCCGCACGGCCTTCTCGGCGGGTTCGACGCGCCCCTCGAGCCGGGTGAGAATCGCTTCTACCTCTGATGCAGAGAGCAAGGATCAGCGGGCGGCGCGCTCGCGCCTGTTGCCCAGCCAGATCGCGACGAGCAGGAGGATGATTCCCAACGTCCCGAACTGCAGCAGGCCCTCCGGCTGGCTCTGGCCGCCGACGACCAGTACGGCTACGAAGACGAGGGCCAGCCCCGCGTACCCGGCGGCCCTATAGGCGAAGTAGGCCGCGACGAGCCCGACGAGGCTGTACAGAACGGGCAAGAAAGGAGCCAGCGGTTCGACGAACGCCAGGGGACCGGCGTCCACCGCTCCCAGGGCCCAGAGCCCGAGCTGGCCGGCCGCGATAAAGGCGACGAAGGCGCCGACGAAACTGATCGCGCCGCTCCTCCAGTTTACGGGCTCGGGGTCGAACTGGTGCGGCTCGTACCAGCGGGCCTCGCGAATCTCGTAGCGCCCGCGGCGACGCACGTTCTCCCGGCCCCTGGACGGCTTCTCTTTCCTCGAGAAACGACCGCGCAGGCGTTCGCCCAGAGGCGGGCCGCTCGACTCGCGCTCCTGGCGGCGGGCCGCCAGCTCGTCCTCCAGGGAGCCGAAGTCCAGGCCGGAGAGCTGGTCGGCGGCGTGGGCCAGGTCGAGGGCCTCGTCGTGTGTCCTGCGGCGGTTCGGGTCCGAGAGCACGGCGTGGGCCTCCTGCAGGAGCGAGAACTCCTCCGTGCTTCCGCCCGTCCGGTCCGGGTGGCGGTCCTTGGCCAGCCTGCGGTACGCGTTCCGGATCTCCTCCTGAGAGGCTTCGCGGGGAACGCCGAGCACCTCGTAGTAGTTGACCTGGTGCGCCATCGTCTTCCTATTCTAACCCACCGGGGCGCCGGTAGTCCCACCCGCGAGCGCCAGCTCTATCTCCTCGAGACAAGAGGGATCCAACTCCACCTCGGCGGCCTCCCGCAGTGCACTCTGCGCACCTCCGATCTGCCCGAGCGCCCACGCCGCGTGAGAGCGTACGAGCGGAGAATCGTCTTGCAGCAGGCACCGCACGAGCGCCGGAACCGCCTTCTCGAGCCCGAGATTGCCCGCGGCTACGCAGCAGTTGCGCAGCAGCCCGGCCCGACCGGGGCGCGTCAGCGGTGTCCCTGCGAAGCGGCGCTCGAATACCTCCTCGCTCCGTATCTCGAGCACCTCCTCTATCTCCAGGTACGGCCCCGCGCCGGCTCCCTCCGAGAACTCCGGCCAGCGGCTCCGGGTGGCTTTTCTCTTGTTGTATGGGCAGACCTCCTGGCAGACGTCACAGCCGAAGGACCAGTCGCTCACGAGCGGCCGCAGGTCTCTTGGGATATCAGCCCTGTTCTCTATCGTGAGGTAGGAGATACAGAGGCGAGCGTCCACGACGCCGGGGGCCTTTATGGCGCCGGTCGGGCACTTGTCCATGCAGCGGGTGCAACGCCCGCAGGTGCCCGTGCCCGGCTCGTCGGGCTCGAGTTCCAGGTCCACGATGAGATCGGCGATAAAGAAGTAGGAGCCCGCCTCGCCGTTGATCAGACACGAGTTGCGCCCGAAGAACCCGAGCCCCGCGTGCTGGGCCGCCGAGCGCTCCAGGAGCGGCACGGCGTCGGTGAAGCCCCGGGCTTTGATCCTCACCCCCAGCTCCTCCTCGAGCTCCTCCCGCAGCCCGATCAACCGTCCCTTTATTACTTCGTGGTAGTCCCGGCCCCACGCGTAGCGCGCGATCCTGCCACCACCCTCGGTATTCTCGGGATGTTCCCCCGGATAGTACGAGACGCCGAGAGATATCACGCTCTTAGCGCTCTTCTGCAGCCTCTTCGGGTTCGAGAGGAGCTCGACGGGGCGGTGCATATAGCCCATGTCGGCGGCCATCCCGGCCTCCTGCCACTCCCGCAGGCGCTCGCCGCCCTCTTCGAGCGGCTCCGCGCGCATCACGCCAACGAGGTCGAAGCCCGCTTCGCGCGCCCGATCCTCGAGGATGCGCTTTGCCTCGCCGGGATCTATCCGCGTTCCGTCCATGGCCAACGCCGATTAAACCAGACGCGAGACGAGCGTGACGGCTATACACCTCACGCCGCTTGTCTAGCCGCGCGGTCCGATATCGCTCCACGACACCAACAAATCTCTTCGCCGTCCTCTTGCGAGGGCGTCGGCCTCATCGCGGGGTTCATCA
>DASTQK010000130.1:0-3310 GCA_035761765.1 Rubrobacteraceae bacterium | reverse complement strand
AGGAGGCGTTGAGGTAAGGACAGCCGTAGCGCTCGACGAACCGGTCCGCAGCGCGTATCCACTGCGCCATACGCTGGTACTGAGCGCAGCAGCTGTAGGAGGTCATCATCTCACAGGCGGCGAAAACCACGGTGTCCAACTGTCCCTCGCCCGCGAGGGCGCCGGCCATCGCCTCGTCGTGAAAGGTCACGCCCTCTGCGATCTTGCCCTGAGCGATCAGGGCGGCTCCTATCTCGGTGAGCGCGCACAGCTCGAGGTCCCGGTCTCCTGCGGCAATGCCGAGCCGGTGCGCCTGGCGGGCCAGGGCTTCGTGCTGACCAGGATCAGCGGCGTTGCCCGTCTTCGCGATCAGCACCCAGCCCCGCAGCGGCTCGAGGGCGTGCTCGTCGACCAGCCGGGCAGCGCGCGCCACCCACCCGCCTGCTGCGGCGTGGTTGCCAAGGTTGGCGTCGTAGATGATGCTAAGCTGGAAGGCGACGAAGGCTGCCTGGGCAGGGTCGGGCCGCTGGCGGAATCCCGAGTATGCTCGCTCCCAGCAGTCGAGGGCTTCCTCGATCTCACCCAGCCACCACAGCGCCTCTGCCAGGCCCGAGAAGATCTCGGCGCTCCGCTCCGGATCGAGCGCCGTCGAAACCGAGTCTTTCGCATCTTGGTCGCCGGCATGCAGCGCGCGCTCGAGTACCGTGCGAGCCTCCTGCCACGCTCCACGCATCAGAGCTTCTCGTCCGATCTCGACAAGCTCGGGTTGGGAAGGTCGATTCAAGCCCACCTCGTGCGGACTTCCTTACAAACTAGCGCATCTCATAAGACGGAAAGCACCAGGGCACAGGAGTCACGAGCGGCTGCAACCGCGGGCCTTTCGACCACTCCTGCAGCCAACACCACATACGAGCTCACACCCCATGATAGCAGAGTATCCGGGCCCAGCCGCCGCTCGAAGGAGGCTATAGCCTCGAGCCAGCTTCTTGTACCCATAAGAGGTGACGGACCCCTCGAGGTTCCGGCCAACACGGCGTGGTGGACGGGCCCCCAGGATCTAACGGCCTAGCCGGAGCGCGGCGGAAGAGCCTCTGTATAATTCGCATCGTCGTGACGGGCTGCGTTGGGAGTCTGGGGCTTGGATCTCTACGAGTATCAGGGTAAGGAACTGCTGAGGGAACAAGGTGTTGCGACGCTGGAAGGCATCGTCGCCGAGACCGCGGAGGAGGCACGCCAGGCAGCGGAGAGGTTCGGCGGCACCGTCGCCGTCAAGGCGCAGGTCCTGACCGGTGGGCGCGGCAAAGCCGGCGGGATAAAGGTCGTTCACAGCCCCGAGGAGGCGGAGTCTGCCGCGCAGGAGATCCTCGGGATGGACATAAGGGGCCATACAGTCAGGCGCGTGCTCGTCGAGGCCGGGGCCGACATAGAGACGGAGATGTATCTCTCGATCACGGTGGACAGAGCCGCGAAGAAGCCCCTCATCCTCTTCTCCACCGAAGGCGGCGTGGATATCGAGGAGGTCGCCGAGACGAACCCCGAGGCCATCGTGCGCCTGCACGTCGACCCGCTCCTCGGGCTCCTCCCCTACCAGGTGCGCGAGATCATCTTCTCCGCCGGCCTCGAAGGCGACGCCGCCAAGGGCGTCGGCAAGGTGCTTGACAACCTGTACAAAGCCTTCGAGGAGCTCGACGCGAGCCTGGTGGAGATCAACCCGCTCGTCGTCACGGGCGACGGAAGGGTGCTGGCGCTCGACGCAAAGGTCACGGTGGACGACTCGAGTCTGTACAGGCACCCGGACATAGCGGAGCTGCACGACGTGGAGGCGGCCGACCCGCAAGAGCAGCGGGCGCAGGAGGCGGACCTCCAGTACGTCAAGCTCGACGGCGACGTCGGTATTCTGGGGAACGGAGCCGGGCTCGTCATGAGCACTCTCGACGTTGTAGCGCAGGCAGGGGGCGAGCCGGCCAACTTCTGTGACGTTGGGGGCGGGGCGGACGCCGAGAAGATCGCAAGCGCGCTCGACATCGTTACCTCCAACGAGCAGGTAAAGAGCGTGCTCTTCAACATCTTCGGCGGGATCACGCGGGGCGACGAGGTAGCCCGGGGGCTCCTCTCAGCCATAGAGCGCACCGGGATAGAACTCCCCATAGTCGTCCGGCTCGACGGGACCAACGCCGAGGAGGGACGCCAGATCCTCGCGGAGAACACCCCGGAGAACGTCGTGACCGAGGAGACGATGCTCGAGGCGGCGAGGAGAGCCGTCGAGCTCGCGCGGGACGGAGGACGGTAATGGCGATACTCGTGGACGAAGGCACGCGCCTCCTGGTCCAGGGCATAACGGGCCGGGAGGGCGCCTTCCATACCGGGCGGATGCTCGAGAGCGGCACCAACGTCGTCGCCGGGGTGACGCCGGGCAAGGGCGGGCAGGACTACGAGGGCGTGCCCGTCTTCAACACGGTGGAACAGGCCGTCGGGGAGACGGGGGCGAACGCGAGCGTCATCTTCGTCCCCCCGCCCTTCGCCGCCGACGCTATCTTCGAGTCGCTGGACGGCGGCATGGGTGCTGTGTGCTGCATAACCGAGGGCATCCCGGTACACGACATGATGCGGGTGACCGATTACCTGCAGACGAAGGACGCGACGCTCATCGGCCCGAACTGCCCCGGCGTCCTCTCTCCGGAGAAGGCGAACGTCTCCATCATGCCGCGCGACATCTTCACGCCCGGCAACGTAGGCGTCGTAAGCCGTAGCGGGACGCTTACCTACCAGATCGTCAACGAGCTCACGCAGCGTGGGATCGGGCAGAGCACGGCGGTCGGTATCGGCGGCGACCCCATCATCGGGACCAACTTCATCGAGATCCTCGCCAAGTTCGAAGCCGACCCTGAAACTGATTGTGTTGTCATGATCGGGGAGATCGGGGGCAACGCCGAGCAGCTCGCCGCAGAATACGTGCAGCGTGAGATGAGCACCCCGGTCGTCGCCTACATAGCAGGCTTCACCGCCCCCGAGGGCAAGACGATGGGCCACGCGGGCGCCATAGTCTCCGGCGGGGAGAGCACCGCGGAGGCGAAGAGCGAGGCCCTGAGAAGGGCCGGCATCAGGGCCGCGACGAACCCCTCGGAGGTCGCCGACCTGGTAGCAGAGGCGCTCGGGTAGCGCGAGTTCGGGGGATCCTACGGGCGGCCGAGCGCGCGAAGGGCACCGATGGCCGAAGTGAGAGGTCTGCCCGGAGGTCCCGGCGACCGGTTCAGGCGCTGGTTGCTCGAGCAACGCGTCGAAGAGGTCAAAGGCCCCGAGGCCAGGGAGGGCGAAGAACAGCACCCCTGGT
>DASTQK010000129.1:0-16123 GCA_035761765.1 Rubrobacteraceae bacterium | reverse complement strand
AGAACTCCAGCCACCTCTCGGTTCTCGACGGCGGGCCGTACCTGCACGACGTGAGTATCGAGGAGCTGGGAACGGGCGACGCCTACGTGCGGCGAATGACCAACTCGCTCTTCTTGATCCCTCGGGGTAGGCAGGGCAAGGAGTACGCCGGGATAGAGACCGAGCCACCCGAAGAAGGCATCGTCTCTCTGGTCGGCAGGATCTCGGGCGTGAACGTGCCCCTGGGCGGTGGCCTCTTGAAGCCTGCCACGCCGCTCGTCTCCGAGGGCGACGAGGTAGAGTACGAGCAGAAGATCGGGGAGCCCGTAGACGAAGGCTTCTCGATCGGCGTCTGGGCGAGCCTGGGGGGGGAGATATCCTCCATCGAGAACGACATCGTGGCCATCGCCGGCGGAGCGATACCCCAGGAGGAGGCCGAAGCCGAGGCCGAACCGAGCATGGCCGGCGGCGAGCCACCCCGGGGGGAAGCCGAACCCTTCCAGGAGGCCGAAGCGAACAGGTAATCACAGCGCGCTCCGGCTACCGGGGTGAGCGCGCTACCAGAGCGATCGAGATCCCTTCCCCAGGATCTGGACGAACTGCACGAGCATCTGCCGGTAGGTCTCCAGCGAGTCGGCGACGACGTACTCGTTGGGGCCGTGGTGGCCGCCGCCTATGGGTCCGAACTCGACCCCCGGTATGCCGGCGCGCTGGAAGTAGACGATATCGGAGGCGCCGTGGCGGCCCACGCCCACGGGGTTGCCGCGGAAGTGGCGCGCGGCGACCTCGCGCAGGACCTTCACGTAGGGGTTCGAGCGGGAGACGTAGGTCGGCTCGCGGCTGAAGAGCACCTCTACCTCGGCTGGCAGGTCTATAGCCTGGATCTGGCGCACTATCTCCTCTGGCCTCTGGTTCGGGAGGTAGCGGATATCCAGGTCGTAGGTGCAGCGATCGGGGACGCGGTTCAGGACGTCGCCGCCGATAATGCGCGCCAGGTTCATGCTAGGGTAGGGGAACAGGGGGTTGCGCTCGCTGGCGAAAGGCAGGTCTGTTACGCGGCGGTAGTGATCGTGCGCCAGCAGCACGGCGTTCTTGCCCAGCCACGGCGTCGAGCCGTGAGCGCTCTTCCCCCGGAGGGTGATGCGCAGGTCGAGCACGCCCTTTGACTGGGTGCCGATGTGGAAGTCGGTCGGCTCGCCGGTGATCATGAAGTCCCCCACGTGGCCGTGCTCGATGAGGACCTCGGCGCCGGTACGCCCGCCGTGCTCCTGCTCCTCGTCAGGCACAACCAGGAGCTCGACGGTTGCGTTGCACCCGAGAGCGTCGAGTTCCTCGACAGCGCACATCATCGCCGCGAGAGCCCCCTTCATATCGTAGACCCCGCGACCGTAGAGCTCGCCGTCCTCCTCGTATGGGTCGAACTGCCGCTCCTCGCCGGGTACCACGTCGGCGTGGCCGTGCAGCAGGATGCGCGGCTCTCCCGAGCCTATGCGGACGACGAGGGAGGTGAGGTCTTCGTGCGGTCCGGCGCCCTTGTAGCGGACGGCCTCCAGACCCCTCGCCTCGAACCAGCCGTGGATAAAGTCGATCGCCGATCGGGCAACGCCTGGGGTGTACGACCGGAAGCGCACGAGCCTGCGGGTGAGGGAGAGTACCTCGGTTGTCTTTGCGGTTAGTGCCAGTTTTGTGCGCCGTTCTAGCCGGTAAGGGCCTCGGATGACCTGCGTATCCTATCAACCGGAGCCCCTTTATGGCCAAAAGAGATTGTTCTCTACGAGGCGACCGGGCTGCCGGCCTCGAAAGCGATGGTCGCCCCGAGCCCCGAGAGCTTCTCCTCGAAGTCTTCGTAACCGCGCAGTATGTGGCGGGCACCGTCCACGATGGTGGTGCCTTCCGCGACGAGGCCAGCCAGCACCAGCGCCGCCCCACCCCTCAGGTCCGGCGCCTGCACGATGGTCCCCGAGAGGTCCCTCGGACCCTTCACGAGGGCGCGGTGTCCGCCGAAGAGGTCTATCCCGGCGTTCATCCGGTTCAGTTCCTCGGCGACCTGCAGCCTGTTCTCGTAGACGTTCTCCGTGATTATGCCGGCTCCCGTAGCCTGGGTGAGGGCGACCATCATCTGGGCCTGAAGGTCGGTAGCGAAGCCGGGGAATGGCAGCGTCGAGACGTCCACCCCGATGAGGTCCGCGGGGTCATCGACGCGGACACGCAGGCCACCGCCAGCGAGCTCAGTGATCTCCACGCCCATCTCGCGCAGCTTCTCGAGCTCCATCTTCAGGTGCACCGGGCGTGCCTTCCTGATCTCCACGTCCCCGCCGGTCGCGGTCGTCGCCATCAGAAAGGTGCCAGCCTCGACGCGGTCGGGCATAACCGCCCACTCGACGGGTCTGAGCTCGTCCGTGCCCTCGATCACGATCCGGCCCGTCCCCGCGCCGCTAATGCTCGCCCCCATTGTGTTCAGGAACTCGGCCAGGTCTACGACTTCCGGCTCGCGTGCGCCGTTCTCGATTACGGTAATGCCATCGGCAAGGACGGCGGCCATCATGACGTTCTCGGTCGCGGTGACGCTCGGGTACTCGAAGTTGACCTCCGCACCCTTGAGACCGCCCGGCGCTGTCGCCTTGATAAAGCCATGGTCGAGCTCGACGTCGGCTCCGAGAGCGCGCAGCCCGTCGAGGTGGAAGTTGAACTTCCTCAGGCCCAGGTTGCAGCCCCCCGGCGCGGAGACCTCGGCCTCGCCGAAGCGGGCGACGAGCGGTCCGAGGACCACGATCGAGGCCCGCATCTGGCGCACCAGCTCGTAGGGAGCCGTGAAGGAGTCGATCCTCGAGGCGTCTATCTCCAGGGTATGCCCGGCAAAGGAAGTCTCGGTGCCGAGGCCGTCGAGGACGGCGAGCATGGTGTGCACGTCCTTGATTCGCGGGACGGCCCGAAGGGTAGTCTTGCCCGGGGCGAGGAGAGACGCGGCGATGAGCTTCAGTGCGGCGTTCTTCGCCCCGGAGATCTCCACCTCGCCGTGGAGCCTGACTCCGCCTTCGACGAGAAAACGCTCCATTATTTCCGCCCCTCCCCTTGCAGCTCTCGCTTCCAAGTCTGCCCGCTCGGGCGCATATTACTACTATGCTCGAAGAAGGTTACGCAACGGCTACAGCCGCATAACGGTTGCGTTACGGTCGCCGGGGTCCTTCCCGGCTAACCCTCTCCTCCGTACCTCCGCGCCACCCGCACAAGGTTCTCACCTACGCGCTGGCGGCGTACGATCTCTTCCCTCGCTTCGTCTTCCTCCGCGACCTCGGCGAGCTGTCGCTCCGCCTCCTCGACGCGGCTCTCGGCCTCCCCGACGTCGATCTCTTCGATGGGTACGGCCTCCTCGACCAGGATCTGGACCAGGTTCTCCGAGACCTTGAAGAAGCCGTCGGAGGTCGCGTAGACGCTCCACTCCTCGCCCTGCTGGATCCTGACGTCCCCGATCTCAACCGTCGAGACGGTCGGCGCGTGGTCTACCAGGACCCCGAGCTCACCGTCGGCTATGCGCGCGATGACGAGGTCCACCTCGTCGTCGAAGACGGGCCGCTCGGGCGTGATGATCCGGCAGAAGAGCTGCCGCCCCTCGCGGGACTCGGTCACCGCCGCTCGTCGCCTTCCTCGGACTCACCTGCCCGAGCCTCGTCGTCTTCACCCTCTGCGTCGTCCTCGGACTCGCCTTCGGACTCTTCCTCCTCCTCACCGCTCATCCCGCGGGCCTTCTCGACGGCCTCGTCTATGTTGCCCACCAGGTAGAAGGCCTGCTCGGGCAGGTCGTCGTGCTTGCCCTCGACGACCTCCTTGAAGGAGCGGATCGTGTCCTCCAGCTCGACGAACTTGCCCTCGAGCCCGGTGAACTGCTCGGCGACGAAGAACGGCTGCGAGAGGAACCGCTGCAGCCTGCGCGCCCGGCCCACGATGACCTTGTCCTCCTCGGAGAGCTCGTCTATGCCGAGGATGGCGATGATGTCCTGCAATTCCTTGTAGCGCTGGAGGATATTCTTGACCTGCTGGGCGACTTGGTAGTGCTCGTCGCCGACGACCGAGGGGTCGAGGATCGTCGAGGAGGAAGTCAGCGGGTCAACGGCGGGGTAGATGCCCTGCTCCGCGAGGCTACGCGCCAGCTCGACCGTCGAGTCGAGGTGGGCGAACACGGTGAATGGGGCCGGGTCGGTGAAGTCGTCGGCCGGAACGTAGACCGCCTGGAAGCTCGTGATCGAGCCCTTCTTGGTGGAGGTGATGCGTTCCTGGAGCGCGCCCATCTCGGTGGCGAGGGTGGGCTGGTAGCCGACCTCCGAGGGCATACGGCCCATGAGGGCGGAGACCTCGTTGCCCGCCTGCACGAAGCGGAAGACGTTGTCCATGAAGAAGAGCACGTCCTGGCCCTGCTCGTCTCGGAAGTACTCCGAGACGGTGACGCCGGTCAGGCCGACGCGGAAGCGGGCGCCGGGCGGCTCGTTCATCTGGCCGAAGACGAGCGCCACGTTCCCGAGGATGCCGGCCTCCTGGAACTCGCCGTAGAGGTCGTTCCCCTCGCGCGTGCGCTCGCCGACGCCCGCGAAGACGCTGGTGCCCTCGTACTGCAGGGCGATGTTGTTGATCAGCTCCTGGATGACGACGGTCTTGCCGACGCCGGCGCCTCCGAAGAGCCCCACCTTGCCGCCCCGCCTGACCGGGCAGAGCAGGTCCATGACCTTGATGCCGGTGATGAACTGCTCCGCCTGGGTCGAGAGGTCCTCAAACCGTGGCGAGGGGCGGTGGATCGACCAGTGGCCCTCCGGGTTATCGATAGGGCCCTTTTCGTCCACAGGATTGCCGAGAACATCGAGCACGCGCCCGAGGACCTGCCCGCCCACGGGCACCGTTATCGGATTGCCCGTGTCCTGCACGTCCACGCCGCGCTGCAGGCCGTCCGTCGAGGCCATCGCCACCGTGCGGACCACGTCGTCACCGAGGAGCTGCTGCACCTCGAGAACGAGCTCGGTCTCATTTTCATCGTCGTCTCCGGGCGTTTGCAGCCGGACGGTCAGGGCGTTGTAGATCTCGGGTATCTCCTCGGGGGAGAAGCGGATGTCCACGACCGGCCCCTTGACCTCGACGACGGTGCCGACGCCTTCGCGCCTTTCCTCCTGGCCGTCCCGATCCTCCCGTTGCGTCCCGGGCTGGCCGTTACCGACCTCGCCCCGATGTCCGCCGAAGGTCGAGCGATGGAATGACTGGCCGCTTTCACTCTCGGTCATAAGAACTCCTCCTCTAGCCGGCGGACAGGGCTTCGGCGCCCGCCGCGATCTCGCTTATCTCCCGGGTTATCTGCGCCTGGCGCGCCTTGTTCATCGCGAGCGTGAGCTCCTTGGACAGGTCGTTGGCGTTGTCCGTGGCGTTCTTCATCGCCGTCATCCGCGCCCCGTGCTCGCCGGCCGCGCTCTCGAGGAGCGCCTGCCAGACCATCGTCTCCACGTAACGTGGGACGAGCTTGCGCAGGATCACGTCCGCGTCAGGGATGTACTCGATGAATGTGGATGCGCCGGCGTCTTCGTCCTCGCCCTCCTCCGGGGCGACGGGGAGCAGGCGCGTGATTACCGGGCGCTGGGTGAGCGCGCTCTCGAAGCGGTTGTAGACGAGGTAGACCTCGTCGGCCTCCTCTTCGTTGAAGAGGCTGGTGAGATCGTGCCCGATCTCGCGTGCATTCTCGTAGGTCGGGCTGTCAGAGAAGCCGGTGTAGACCTCCACGAGGTCTACGCGCCGGAAGCGGAAGAAAGCCACCGCCTTGCGGCCACTCGCCACCTGGATGGGGTTCCCGCCCTTCTCCCGCCTGAGCTGCATCGTCCTCCTTAGGACCTGGGCGTTGAAGCCGCCCGCGAGCCCGCGGTCGGCCGTGACGGAGGCTATGGCTACCGTGTTCCCTTCGCGCCCGATCAGCAGCGGCGAGCTGCCCCCGGCGCTGCGGGCGACGTCGCGCATCATCTGTTCGACGTTCTCGGCGTAGGGCCGGGCCCGCTTCACCCTCGCCTCGGCCTTGCGGAACTTGACCGCCGAGACGGTTTGCAGCGCCTCCGTGACCTTGGCGATGTTCTTGACGGAGGCTATCTGCCTCTTGAGGTCCCTGAGGGTCGCCAAGCCCTAGCTCCTCTTCTCCGCGGAGCCATTGTCCTCCTCGCCGTTCTCTTCGTCATCCCCGACGGAGACGTTCACGAGGCTCTCCTGCTCCGGCTCGTAGCCCTCGTTGAAGTGTTCGATGGAGTCCCGCAGGCTCTGCTGCGTCTCGTCGGAGATCTCCTTCTGCTCCCTGATGGAATCCAGGATCTCGCCGTGGCTGTCGCGCATATAGTCCCTGAACTGGCTCTCCCAGTCCATGACGTCGTCCGGCTCGATGTCGTCGAGGTAGCCGTTCGACGCCGCGAAGATTACGGCGACCTGTTCCTCGACCGGCATCGGGTCGCGCTCGCCCTGCCTGAGGATCGCCGTCAGGCGCTCGCCGCGGGCGAGCGTCTGCTGCGTCGCCCGGTCCAGGTCGCTTCCGAATTGGGCGAAGCTCTGCAGCTCGCGGTACTGGTTCAGGTCGAGCCTGAGGGTGCCTGCGACCTTCCTCATGGCCCTGATCTGGGCCGAACCGCCGACGCGGCTCACAGAGTTTCCGGTATCTATCGCGGGACGCTGGCCCGCGTTGAAGAGGTCGGCGTCGAGGTAGATCTGGCCGTCCGTGATGGAGATGACGTTCGTCGGGATGTATGCCGAGATGTCCCCCTCCTTGGTCTCGACGATGGGGAGCGCCGTGAGCGAGCCGCCCCCCGCATCCTCGGAGAGCTTCGCCGCCCTCTCCAGCAGGCGCGAGTGGAGGTAGAAGACGTCTCCGGGATACGCCTCGCGCCCGGGCGGACGCCTGAGCAAGAGCATCATCTGTCGGTAGGCGACGGCGTGCTTGCTCAGGTCGTCGTAGATGAGGAGCGCGTCCTCGCCGCGGTTCATGAAGAACTCGCCGATGGCGCAGCCCGCGTAGGGGGCCAGGTACTGGAGCGTCGCAGACTGGGAGGCCGAGGCGTTGATTATCGTGGTGTATTCCAGCGCTCCGGCCTCTTCGAGGTCGGCCACCACGCCTGCGACGGTGGCGTCCTTCTGGCCGATGGCGACGTAGATGCACTTCACGTCCTGGTCGGCCTGGTTGATGATCGTGTCCACCGCGATAGCCGACTTGCCCGTCTTGCGGTCGCCGATTATGAGCTCGCGCTGCCCGCGGCCGATGGGGATCATGGCGTCTATGGCCTTGATGCCCGTCTGGAGTGGCTGCTTGACCGGCTGGCGCTTGATGATGCCGGGGGCCACGATCTCGACCGGCAGGTTGTCCTCGGCCTCGATCTCGCCCTTTCCGTCCATCGGAAAGCCGAGGGAGTCTATGACCCGGCCCAGGACCCCTTCCCCAACCGGCACGCTCGCGAGGCGCTCGGTGCGCCGCACCAGGTTGCCCTCCTGGATGTGCGTGTCGTCGCCGGCGATGATGACGCCGACGTTGTCCTCCTCGAGGTTGAGAGCGAGGCCGATGACCTTCTCGCCCTTCGCGTCCTCGAACTCGAGCATCTCCTGATACATCGCGTTCTGCAGGCCGTGGACGCGCGCGATACCGTCGCCGACCTCGAGCACCTGCCCGACCTCCTCGGTGCGGACCCGATTCTCGTAGTCTGATATGGCGCCCTTCAAGATGGAGGAGATCTCCTCCGGCCTGAGCCTACCCACTAGACAACACCCCTCTCGAGCATCTCCTCCCGAAGGCTCGCGAGCCGCCCCCGGAGACTGCTATCCACCATGCGTCCTCCGAATCGGAAGACGGCGCCGCCCAGGATGCTCGGGTCGACGCTCGTGTGCAATATTACCTCACGGCCCTCGAGCGACCTCCCGAGCCGCTCCTTGATGCGGTCCAACTCATCCTCGGATAGTTCCACCGCCGTCGTCACCTCGACCTCCACCCTGCCGAGGTGCTCCTTCACGAGCTCGTCGTAGCGCAGGAGCACCTCGTCCAGGATATCCTCCCGGCCGTTGTCCGTGAGGACCTTGAGGAAGTTCCTGGTCGAGAGGGTCATGCCATCGGTCAGCGCGTCTATCGCCCGGCGCTTCTCGCGCTCGGGGACCTGCCCGCCGTAGAAGAACAGCCGCAACTCCTCGCTCTCGTCCAGGGCGATCGTGAACTCCTGAAGTTCTTCGAGGACCGCCTCGAGCTCGTCGCGTTCGCGGGCCGCCTCGAAGAGGGCTTCAGCATAGGTCGAGACGGCGCTCAAGGGCCTACCTCGTCTCTCCGGCGACCTCGGTCTCGAGGCTGTCGAGGGCCTCGGAGATCAGCTGCTCGTGTCCGTCGCGGTCCAGCTCGTGTCCGATGACCCGCTCGGAGGTCAGGATCACCATCTCGGCGACCTCGCCGCGCACCTGGCGCAGGGCGTTGTCGCGCTCGCGCTCTATCTCCTGGCGAGCGCGCTGGATGATGCGGTCGCCCTCCTCGCGGGCCTCCTGCTTGGCGCGCTCGCGCTGCGCCTCGCCCTGCTTGCGGGCCTCGTCCAGAATCTGGCGCGCCTCACCGCGGGCTTCGTCGATCTGGCGCCGGTACTCGGCGAGGAGCTCGCGCGCCTCGCTACGGGTCTTTTGTGCCTCGTCTATGGCCTGCTCTATCTCCGACTGGCGGCGCTGGATCTGGTCCCGGATCGGCGGATAGACGTAGCGGTAGAGCAAGAACAGGAGGATCACGAAGGTGATGATCTCCCAGAAGATCAGGCTGGTGTTGAAGAGATCGAAGATCCCCGTTTCGTCTGCCATAGGCTCTCCCTCTTACTCTACCTAGAGGACGAAGGCAACGAGGAGCGCGAAGACGAGACCGAAGAGCGCCTGCGCCTCGACCAGCCCGATGCCGAGGAACATCAGCGTCCGCGTCTGTTCGAACGCCTCCGGCTGGCGGTGGATGCTCGCGATGGTCGTCCCGATGAGGTACCCCATCCCGATGCCCGACCCGATGACCGCCGTCCCCGCGGCGACGCCGGTCCCGACATACCTCAACCCTTCGGCGCTACCCTGCAGTAGCGCCAGCATCGGCTCGATTAGTGCCAAGGTCGCTATCACCTGTGCTCCTCTCTGCTGTTTCTCTAAACCCTTCGACCGCGCCTAGTGGTCCTCGCGGAACATCGCGAGCTCTATGTAAACCTGCGTGAGTATAGCGAAAATGTAGGCTTGCAGGACCGCGACGAAGATCTCGAACGCGAATAGCACGATCGCAACTGGCACGGAGATCACGGCCATAAACGTCCCGAAGTACAGGATGAAGCTGAGGAAGACGAAGATGATCAGGTGCCCCGCCAGGATGTTGGCGTAGAGCCGCATCCCGAGCGTCAGAGGCTTGGAGAGCTCCTGCACGATCTCGATGAACGCCATGAACGGGACCATGATCGGCTTGGCCGGCAACCCCGACGGCACCAAACTCTTGACGTATGTCCCCAACCCGTTGCGCCTCACGCCCTCGAACTGGGTCAAGAAAAAGGTCAGGAGCGCGAGGGTGAGCGTAAAGGAGATGCTGCTCGTCACGGGGTAGCTGTTCGGGATGAGCCCGATGATATTGAGCACCAGCAGGAAGATGAAGAGCGAGAGCGTGTAAGGGAACCACTTCCTGCCCTCCTCGGCGACCTGACCGCCGAGGTGGTTGCGGCCGAAGCCGTAGAGCTCCTCGACGATGACCTGGTACATGCCGGGCCGGTCCTTGAGGTACCTGGCGCCGACGAACATGATGAGGAACGTTATCGCCGCCCCAATGAACAGGAACCAGACGCCCTTGTTGAGCGAGATGTCTATGGGCCCGAGGTGCAACGGAACGACCCACTCGTGCTGAGCACTCTCCCAAGTGTGCAGGATCTGATGCCGTATCTCGTCCTGGCTCAACTGCTGTATCAGCGCCAAACTTCCTGTCAAGGTCCTACCCTCCGTCCTGTCCCCTCGCGAGCCGAGCCTGTCAGTTCGCGCTCTGCACTCGGCTGGCCTCTAGTCCTCGCGACCTTGACCGCGGCCGCCGCGTTCTCGGCGACGTAGACCCCGGCGAAGCCGGCGAGCATGGGCACCACCGGCCACAACCCGAGGTACGCCGGGATGCCGAGCACAGCGGCGGCGAAGGCCAGCCGCACCACGAAAGAGCCGGCCCCGATCACTAGGCCAGCCGCCACGGAGCGCCCGGCGAAGAGCGAGATGGTAACGGCCGTCGAGACGAAGCTCACGACCGCCATCCCCGCACCGTAGAAGAAAGACCACGCATAGCCCGTGTCATAAAAGACTAGTAACAGACCAGAGATCACGACCGCCGCAGCGAGGATCCAGACCGCATACCGAAGCGCCAACCGCCAGTGATCGCTCATCCGCCGTCCAGACTCTTGAGCGCCCGGTACACGTACACCAGACTCGCCACGAACCCGAGCACCAGCCCGACCAGCAAGAATAGTGGCAGCGTCCCAAACAACCTGTCCGCAAAGAAACCCAGCACGGTAGGGCCGCCGATGATCGCAAGCAAGGTGAACCCGGTCGTCAAAAAACGGGCGTATCCGCCGCCCGCGTCGTTCCTCTGGGAATTGGTGTTGGGCATCACCCGCATCATAACCCACAGCCCAAAGTGTTGCAAAAAGTTTCAAGCTCGGTAGATTCGGTGGCCGATCGCATAGAGCGCGACGTGGGGGCGGGGTTATCGCCTGATGATCTGGCCCCCGAAGAGACGGCGCGGACGCTCGTTCTCATGACCGAGCGGTACCTGCTCGACGCCTTTGGGAAGCCGGAGGAGCGTACTTCGCGCGAGAAGAGCGGCGCGGTAGTCGAAGCGCTGGTGAGCGTGTGGGTCAGAACGCTCTACGGCCTGGGGCCGTAGGGAGCCGTCAGTCCTCCGGCCCAAACCGGACCATCTTCAGGCCGCCCTCGGCGGCGAGCTCCATCGCGAGTGGGTCGGGGTAACCGTCGGCGTAGCGGACCTCTTCGATCCCGGCGTTCATGATCATCTTCACGCACATCAGGCAGGGCTGGTGGGTGCAGTAGATAGATGCCCCCTGGACCGAGACGCCGTGGTAGGCGGCCTGAATGATAGCGTTCTGCTCGGCGTGCAGGGTGCGCTGGCAGCTCTCGCGGCCGTCTACGATCCTGATCAGGCATCCCACGTCCTCGCAGTGCGGCATACCGGAGGGGCTCCCGTTGTAGCCGGTGGTAAGGAGCCGCTTGTCGCGCACGATGACGGCTCCGACGGCCAGGCGGGGGCACGTCGAGCGCGTAGCGACCTCGTGGGCTATACGCATGAAGTACTCGTCCCACGACGGGCGGGTGCGCATGGGGCTGGCGTGCTCCCCGGAGGGCTCCGCGGCCGCTCTTCTAAAGGGTTCCATACAGCCTGTCTCCCGCGTCGCCGAGGCCGGGCACGATAAAAGCTGCGTCGTTCAGCTCCGGGTCGACGGCGGCGGCGTAGAAGTTCACGTCCGGGTGCTCGCGGGTGACGCGCTCGACGCCGGGCACGGCCGCGACGGCGTGGAGGCAGGAGATCCAGGTTGCCCCTTCCTGTTTTAGCTTCGTGAGTGTCGCCGAGAGGCTGCCACCTGTGGCGAGCATCGGATCGAGGACGAGCACCAGGTAGTCCTCGAGGTTCTGGGGCAGGTTGACGTAGTACTCGATCGGCTGCGCCGTCACCTCGTCGCGGAAGAGCCCCATGAACCCTACCGTGGCTTTGGGGAGCAGGGCGAGGGCACCGTCGAGCATCCCCAGTCCCGCGCGCAGGACGGGCACGAGGCAGACGGGGCCGGATATCTCCTCCACCTCCGTCTCGGTGAGCGGAGTCCGTATCTGCGCCGGGCGCGTGGGCATGTCACGGGTGGCCTCTGCGACCATGATCAGGGCGAGCTCTTTCATGGCCTGCCTGAACTCGGGCGTGGGCGTACGCTCGTCGCGCAGCACGGCGAGCTTGTGCCGGCTCAGCGGGCTGTCAACCACGCGGAGATTTCTCGCCTCCGGCTTTGTCTCACTCATACAGCGGGAAGGCCGTGGTCAGAGCGGCTACGCGCTCGCGCAGCCCTTCGAGTTCGCCGCGAGAAGCCCGGACGATGATCTCGGCGATCTCGCGCATCTCCGACGGGCCCATGCCGCGGGTCGTCATGGCGGCGGTGCCGAGCCGGATGCCGCTCGTTACGGTCGGCGGCTCGGGGTCGTTCGGGACCATATTCTTGTTGCACGTCACACCGACCGACTCGAGCGTGTCTTCGAGCTCCGCGCCGGTTGTATCGGCTTCGATCAGGTCGACCAGGATCAGGTGGTTGTCCGTCCCGCCCGAGACCAGGTCGAGCCCGCCTTCGAGCAGGCCCTCTGCCAGAGCCCTGCAATTCTCGACTATCTGGCGGGCGTAGTCCCTGAACTCTGGCTGGAGCGCCTCCCCCAGGGCTACGGCCTTGCCCGCGATCGCGTGCATCAGGGGTCCTCCCTGCATCCCCGGGAAGACGCGGCTGTTCACCTTCTTCGCGAACTCCTCGCGGCACAGGATCATGCCGCCACGGGCGCCCCGCAGCGTCTTGTGGGTCGTGGTCGTGACGACCTCGCAATAGGGGATGGGTGAAGGGTGGACATCGGCCGCCACGAGGCCCGCGATGTGGGCCATGTCGGCAAGGAAGAATGCCCCGACCTCGTCGGCGATCTCCCGGAACTTTTCGAACTCCAGGATGCGCGGGTAGGCGCTGGCGCCCGCCAGGATCATCTTCGGCTTCTCGCGTAGCGCGATCTCGCGCAGCTGATCGTAGTCTATGTAGCCTTCGTCATTGACACCGTAATGGACGAAGTCGTAGGTTCGACCCGAGAAGTTGAACTTCGCGCCGTGCGTCAGGTGCCCGCCGTGGGCCAGGTTCATCGCGAGGACCTTGTCGCCGGGTTCGACCAGAACGGCGTACGCCTCCTCGTTGGCCTGGCTGCCGGAGTGCGGCTGCACGTTGGCGTGATCTGCGCCGAAGAGCTCTTTGGCCCTGTCTATGGCGAGCTGCTCTACCACGTCCATAAACTCGCAGCCGCCGTAGTAGCGCTTGCCGGGGTAGCCCTCGGCGTACTTGTTCGTCATCACCGAGCCCTGGGCCGCGAGCACCGCAGGGGAGGTGAAGTTCTCGCTCGCTATCAGCTCGATGGTCGTCCGCTGGCGTTCGAGCTCCCCGTCGAGCGCCTCCTGAACCGCGGAATCTACAACCTCGGTGTACGGGCCTAACATCTTTCTACCTCCGCTCTTCGGGTTCGGCGGCGCGCTCGATGTGCGGTCGCGGGGAAACCGATCCTCGTCTCCAGATCCCCCTGGTCTTCCAGATCTGCCACCGTTCGGAGTATAAACCTTGCCCGTAACGCCCTCAAACCACGTTAGCCGGCAGCTCTCAGCGTTCGGCTTCAGTGGCCAGATGAGACAACGTGCCCTCGGTAAGCTCCGCGGTAGCGCGAAGAAGACGTACCCTCCCGCCCGACAGGTCCACGACGGCCGAGGCTTCGCCGCTTCCCCGCTGGCCTTCGACGACCAGGTCCACCGCCTCCGAGACCTTCGGGGCCACCTCTTCGAGGCCTCTCGGCGCTGGCTCACCAGAGAGATTGGCGCTCGTCGCGTACAGGGGTTCACCGAAGGCTTCGAGCACTGCCCGCACGGTCGAGCCTTCCGGCACACGCACACCGACCGTTCCCCCGCCCGGTAGATCCAGGACCAGCGTAAGCGGTCCCGGCCAGTAGAGCGAAGCTAATCTGCGGGCGAGCGGGGGTACGCTCTCCGCGAGCGCGAACGCTTCTTCGGGGGAGGTGCAAAGCAGAGCGATGGGTTTGTCGGCGTCGCGGCCTTTGATCTCGCGTATCCGCAAAAGCCCGGCTTCAGCGGCGACGAGACCTGCGACGGTCTCCGTCGGCACCAGGGCCACCTTGCCTTCGCGTAGAGCTCCTGCGGCCCCGGTCGGGGAGACTACTTTCGTCACCGGCGCAGTAGGACCGCTCGCGGTGTGCCGGCGAGGTCGGCGCGTGTGTCCAGGGGGACGAAGCCGGCGCGCTCTCCAAGATCCAACACCCCTTCGGCCTGATCGTCCCCGATCTCGAGCACCACCTCCGCGCCGTCCGCGAGCAGCGGTGGAGTCTCCGCGAAGATGCGCCTGAAGAACGCGTACTCGTCCGCACCGCTGTAGAGCGCGGCAGGCGGGTCCCACTCTCGTACCTCGGGGGTGAGGCGGCGTTCGGCGGAGAGCTCGTCCACGTAAGGCGGGTTCGAGACGAGGAGATCGACGGTGCCTTCGAGAGCCTGCAAACCGGACGCTACGTCCGCCCGGTGGAAGTGGACGGTTGCTACGTTTCGCCTAGCGTTGTTGCGAGCAATACCGAGGGCGTCATCCGAGACGTCAGTAGCGTGGACTTCGCAGGCGGGGCGCTCCTGGGCTATGGAGATCGCGATTGCGCCCGAGCCTGTGCCGATGTCGAGAACCCGGCACGAGCCGCCGCGCAGGTCTATCCGCTCGAGCGCCAGGTCCACGACGCTCTCGGTGTCGGGGCGTGGGATCAGGGTGTCGCTGTTCAGGTCGAGGCGGAGATTCCTGAAGTACGCGTAGCCGAGGATTCGCTGCACGGGCTCACGTTCGAGGCGGCGGGAGATCCAGCCCTCATAGAGCGCCGCCTGCTCCTCGGTCAGTGGCTCCTCGTAAAGGGCTATCTCGCAACGCCCCACGCCCAGGAGCTCGGAGAGGAGGACCTCGGCCGAAGCGGCCGGCTCGGGGACCCCGGCCCGCTCCAGCCTCTCGGCGGCGTCCCGCACTACCTGCCTGGCAGACTCCGGCCCCAAGTTCATCCTCATCCGGCTATAGTCGGGTAGGCAAGACTGAAGCAGCAGCTCGTGGCAATCCCCTGCATGAGCTGCTCTAGCGTGGCGCTCCGGCGGCTTCGGCGGCGAGCTTGTCGGCACTCTCCTTGGCGGCGAGGGCCTGGGTGAACTCGTCGAGCTCGCCGTTCAGAACGGCCTCGAGGTTGTGGGAGGTGAGGCCGACGCGATGGTCGGTTATCCGTCCCTGCGGGAAGTTGTAGGTGCGGACCTTCGCCGAGCGGTCGCCGGTGCCGACCTGTGCGAGCCGCATCGCCCCCTCCTGCTCCCTGCGCTCGCGCACCTCGCGCTCCAGGAGCCTCGAGCGAAGAATCCTCAGCGCCTGCTCCTTGTTCTGAAGCTGGCTCTTCTCGTTCTGGCAGGTCACGACGAGCCCGGTGGGCTTGTGCGTGATCCTCACCGCAGAGTCCGTGGTGTTCACGCTCTGCCCGCCCGGGCCGCTGGAGCGGTAGACGTCTATCTCCAGCTCGCCGGGGTTTATCTCGACCTCGACCTCCTCGGCCTCGGGCAGGACCGCGACCGTCGCCGTCGAGGTGTGGATGCGACCCTGGCTCTCGGTCTTCGGCACGCGCTGGACTCTGTGGGTTCCGCCCTCGTGCTTGAAGACCGAGTAGGCCCCGTCGCCCTCTATCTCGACCGTTACCTCCCGGTACCCGCCGACCTCGGCGGGGCTCGAGGCGAGGGTGCGGTGCTTGAAGCCGAGACGGTCGGCGTAGCGCGTGTACATGTCGTGCAGCTCACCCGCGAAGAGGGCCGCCTCGTCGCCGCCCGCGCCGGCCCGGATCTCGATGATCACATCTTTATCGTCGTTCGGGTCGCGGTCGATGATCTCGGCCCTTATCTCCTCGGCGAGCCCATCGGCCCTCGCCTCGGCGGCCTGCGCCTCCGCCGCGAAGAACTCCCGCTCCTCCGCCGTCTCCGCGCTCGGCACAAGCTCTCGCGCCTCTCCCATCTCGGCCAGCGAGTCCAGCAGATCCCGGCACAGCTCAGCCCCGCGCCGCAGGCGCGCATGCTCCTTGGCGACCTCCCGGTAGCGCCTCTGGTCCGAGAAGATCTTCGGGTCCGAGAGCTCCTCGCTTAGCGCGTCGTAGCGGCCGAGCGTCTCCTCGGCCAGCTTGATTATCTGGTCGTCCATGTCCCTAGATCACCAGCTTGCTCGTAGCCTCGTCGGGCTCGATACTCGCCTCTCTCTCCATCGTGAGGACCTTCTTCAAGGAGGCCATCGCAACCTCGACCATGTCGTCGGTGGGCTCACGCGTGGTCAGCTTC
>DASTQK010000128.1:0-5246 GCA_035761765.1 Rubrobacteraceae bacterium | reverse complement strand
AGGAGGATGGTAACCCGCTGGGGGATGAGCGAGAAGCTGGGGACGGTGCAGCTCGCCCCGCGCGAGAACCCTTACCTGGGCGGACCGGGAGGTTACGGCGCAGAGAAGCCCTTCAGCGAGGAGACCGCACGCGTCGTGGATTCCGAGGTGCTTCGGATCATAGGCGAGTGCCACGACGAGGCCCGGCGGCTCCTCACGAAACACCGTGAGGAGCTCGAAGCGCTCTCCCGGGCCCTGCTGGAGCGGGAGACCCTCGACGAAGAGGAGATCCTGGATGTTACGGGCCTCTCGCCCGCGCCCCCACTGGAGAACAGGAAGGTCCCGGCTCCTGACGACGGCCCCTCCGCGCAGGCGCGACACCCCGAGGGAGCCGCAAGGCGCGGGTTCTCAGGGCCTATGCCGTGACGTCCGGCGTGCTGCTCATCGTCCTCGCCTTTCGGGCAAGGAATGAGTCGAGGACGACGGGTAGGGCAGCGTAAACAGGAGAAAAGTTAACGGTACAAAGGAGGCCCGGTGGATTTTCCTCCGAACGCTACAGCAAGAGTTGAGCCCGTTCTCCGTCACGTGCCCACCTGTAAATCTGGACGATCGAGCCTGCGAGGTTTGGTAGGAAGCGAGCGGGAAACACTGAGTCAGGCAGAAGGTAAGGGTAACGTCTTGCCTGCAGTGTAGGTCGAAAGCGAGCGAAGGAGGTACAGAGCATGCTGAGTCGATCCAGAGACCGCGGGTTCTACGACCCGCTGTGCGGGATGAACCGTCTCTCCGAGCAGATGTTCGGCGGCTTGATGAGGCTTGCAGAGCGCACCCAGCAGGTGCCGATCGCGGTGTGCGCATAGTGGAGAGGTGGGTGAAAGTGGCCGCGGCCTCGGACGAATCCGTCGCGCTGCTGATGGAGGGTGTGCTAGAGGACGCCGGCATCCCATCGCTGATCCAACGCGCACCCGGCTTCGATGCGCCTGAGTTCCTGTCTGCCGGTCCCAGGGACGTGCTAGTGCCGGATTCGTTGGTGGGAGAAGCCAGGCAGGTCCTCGAAGACACCACGGGGCTCGGGTCGTACGTGCCGTAGGGTGATGCGTTAGCCTATCGTCTTCCGGGATCTTCCTTCCACACCCGGGTGCCTAGGGACGAGAAGAAGGACCGGGACTGACCAGGAGCCTAGCCCTCCACTAACCTGCGCCTTCGCCTTCCTCCGCGGTTTACGGGCGGCGGAACGCCAGCCCATAACCACGAATTAGGCGAAGGCCCCGAGGCCGAGGGATTGTCAGGCAATAACCCGAAAGATACGGGCAGTGTGAGCGATGGTCTTGAGCCATGATATTACTGTCCCAGGATGCCGGAGGACTTTCCTAAAAGCCGAGCCAGATTCAAAGGAGGGCCGGTGATGGCGGAATTCGTGGAAGGCATATTCCTCGCGCCGGAAGCTGGTGCACAGATGAAGAGCGTTCAGGCAGCTACCGCACTCGAAGGTTGCGGTCTGGAGGGTGATCGCTACTGCGAAGGGACCGGGCACTGGAGCCGCTTCGGCAGGGTCTGCGAAGTAACCTTTATCGCAGCCGAGGACCTCGACGATATCGAGCGAGAGACCGGCGTGGGTGTGAAGAACGGCGAGCACCGGCGCAACGTCGTCACCAGAGGGACAAGCCTGAAGGCCTTGCGACGCGGCGAGCGGTTCCGTGTCGGGGAGGTTGTCTTCGAGTACCGGGGGCCGCGCTCGGTCTGCAGGCACATCGAGCGTCTTACCGAACCGGGTATGACGCAGGCCCTGAAGGGTCGCGGTGGTATCTGCGCGAGGGTGATCGAAAACGGCACGGTCCGGGTGGCCGACGAGATTGAGGTGCTGGAGCCCACGGAGGAGCGTCCATAGAGGCAACGGGGTGAACGATGAGCTATCGGAAGGCGAGGCTACGTGCTCTACGTACTGCGCAAGGCCGTCAATAGTGCCTCGAACTTGCTACAGCAGTCTGCGCACTTGTCGAGGTGATCGCGAACCAACGGCATCGTAGCACCCGCGTCGACTCCAGAGAGTTCTATCTCCGCAAAAGCATCCAACCGCTCGAAGCACTCGTCGCAGCCGATCTCGAGTTCGCGCGTCTCGGCTACGACCCTCACTAGTTTGACGACATCATCACGCTTCAGCATCGCAAAACCTCTCTTCACTTCTAACTCGTAGACCCGCCATACCCTTTGGATCTTACCCTTCGTCGAACACCGCCAGCACTTCTTCTGCGGAGAGGCCCGCGGCCTCCATCTGCCTCTTTAGCTTTCTGCGGGCATCATGCAGCAGTTTGTAGAGGGCGTTCTGGTTAGTGCCCATGCGCCTCGCTACCTCCGCGATGGGCATCCCCTCCAGTATCACCGCCACGACCGCCTCCTGTTGCCTGTCGGTAAGTTCTTCGTCGACCATGCGGCGTAACTCCTGTAGCACCGTGTTCTGGAGCGCCAGCTGTTCGGGGCTTGACTGGGTGTCCGCTGGCCCTCGGTTGGCCGCCTGGCGCCGAGCGAACAGGTCTTGTAGGGGTACGTCGCGCCAGCGCCTGCGCTTGAGCTCGGTGAGGGCCACGTTCATGGCAATCTTCTGCGCCCAGGTAGTGAAACGACTCTCTCCCCTGAAGGAGCCCAGGTTGTCGGTTATCTTGATCAGCGCCTCCTGGGCGAAATCCTCGGCATTGGCGTCCACGACACCCCCATAGCTTCCCAGGCCCGCCCTTAACCCGCGTACGAGCAGGTCGTAGAGGTCCGCAAGCGCCTGATCGCGGTTCGCTCCACGTAGGTCGGCGAGCCATTGTTCGTTTGTGCGTTCTCTCATGTAAGGCCGATACTATCCCGCTTTCCCTACCCACCGTAGCACCGATCTCGTAGAGGAGCAGGTACGTCGGTGGGATCAGCACCGATTAGTACGACGCACGGGATGAGAGGGGGTAAGAAATCGGTCCCTCGAGTGGTCTTATAGACGAGGGCAGAGACCTTGGCGAGGAGGATTCGAGATAGCATGAAAGGCGGCAAACAGACTGAGTGATCGGGAGGCCCCAAACCCTCTTTCGAGGTACTTCGGGCAGATCGGTAGTGGAAGACTCCTTACCCACGAGGAGGAGATAGATCTCGGGAGGAGGACAAGGGTAGGTGACGAGACGGCACGGTCCAAGCTCATCGAGAAGAACCTGAGGCTCGTCATCCCGGTCGCAAAGAAGTACCGTGGGATGGGCCTGCCCTTCGGGGACCTCATTCAGGAGGGCAACATAGGGCTCATCCGAGCGGCGGACAAATTCGACCCCGAGAAGGGCTTCCGCTTCTCCACCTACGCCACCTGGTGGATCAGGCAGGCTATCCAGAGGGCGGTCGCCGACAAGGGCCGGACCATAAGGGTGCCCGTGCACATGGGCGAAAAGATGAGGAAGATGGCTCGCACCTACAACGAGCTTTCGGTCCAACTGCAGCGCGAGCCCACCGACGAAGAGGTTGCCGAGAGGCTTAGTTGGGACGTCGACCGGGTCAAGGACGTCAAGAGCGCCATTCCTGACGCTACCAGCCTCGACCAGCCGCTCTCCTCCGAGGAGGGCAGCTCGGAGCTCGGCGATCTCGTCGAGGACGAGCGCGAGTCTGGGGTAGCCGCCGAGGTGGTGAGGGAGTTGGAGACACGCCGCCTTATGGAGTCCCTCGCAGGGCTCCCCGAGCGCCAGCGCCGCGTCCTCGTTCGTCGCTACGGCTTAGACGGTGAGAAGCCGGCCACGCTCGCCGACCTGAGCGAGGAGCTCGAGGTCTCCCGCGAGAGGATCAGGCAGCTCCAGCGCGAGGCCGAGCGAGCACTCAAGGATGAGGCCGAATACGGACAGGAACTCCCGGCAGCCGCCTAGCCCCTGCAAGTGGCGCCAGTTTCGAGAGGGAACGCGACCGACAAATCGCCTCACGTAATCTAAGGTAAGGAGGCATAGTTGAACGAAAGAGACCCGCAAAGAAGCTTGGGCTTTAAGCCAGAGAGCTCAATGGTGAGGAGGTAAGAGAGTGCTCTTTAGTCGCCACAAGACCAAGATGGTTATGCCCACCGAGGCCCTTCCCGGTCGGGACCAGCCGGCGTTCGCCGTCCCGGAGAAGCACGCCGTGCTCGGTACGCCCCTTAGGCCACCCTTTCCCGAGGGTACGAGCACCGCGATCTTTGGCCTCGGCTGCTTCTGGGGGGCCGAGCGCAGATTCTGGCAGATCGACGGCGTTTACACGACGGCGGTCGGCTACGCGGGGGGCTTCACACCGAACCCGACCTACGAGGAGGTTTGCGGCGGACGAACCGGGCACACTGAGGCTGTGCTCGTCGTCTTTGACCCCGAGAAGGTCTCCTACCGTGAACTGCTCGCAGTGTTCTGGGAGTCCCACGACCCGACGCAGGGGATGCGCCAGGGCAACGATGTCGGCACGCAGTATCGCTCGGCGATCTACTACGTTGACGACGAGCAGCGCAGGGCCGCCGAGGAGACCCGCGAGACTTACGAGGAGGCGCTGAGGCGTAGCGGTTACGGCTCGATAACCACGGAGATCGCACCCGCCGGGCAGTTCTACTATGCGGAGGGCTACCACCAGCAGTATCTGCACAAAGTGCCGAACGGGTACTGCGGTTTGGGAGGGACCGGCGTGAGCTGCCCAATCGGGATCGACGCGGACGCGACGAAAGATGAGTGGTCCCGCACCGACCGCGAATGGAGGGAGCTGCTCTCGCCGGAGCAGTACGCCGTTCTGCGCGAGGCGGCCACCGAGCTCCCGTTCTCCGGCGAGCACGTGGACACCGACGATGCCGGCCTCTACCACTGCGCCGCCTGCGGCAACGTGCTCTTCGACAGCCGCGCGAAATACCACTCGGGCACTGGGTGGCCGAGCTTCACCGAGACGGTCTCACCGGACGCCGTCGAACTGATCGAGGACCGCTCGCACGGCATGGTACGCACCGAGGTGCGCTGCGCACGCTGCCGCTCTCATCTCGGTCATGTCTTTGAGGACGGACCGAGAGAGACTGGTGGGCAGCGGTGGTGCATGAACAGCGTTGCGCTCGACTTAGAGCGTCGCTGACACCGATTCGGGGATCGTGACGCTGCGGGAACCCACCAGAGGGCCGGGACATGGCAGCCCCGGCCCTTTCCTCTTCTCATTCCTATATTCACTCATGTCCGTAGAAGGTGAGTTCCCGTAAGTTCGTATCCGGAACTCTGCATCGATGTGTATAGAAGACACTGGGAGCGTACTGCAACCGGGTTAATACGCGC
>DASTQK010000127.1:0-5159 GCA_035761765.1 Rubrobacteraceae bacterium | reverse complement strand
ACGGTCTTCAATTTGCTCGGCCCGCTCACCAACCCGGCTGGAGCGAGGCGCCAGGTCGTCGGTGTCTTCGCCAGCTCCTACGTGCAGCCTGTAGCCGAGGCGCTGCGGGATCTGGGAGCCGAGAAGGCGCTCGTCGTGCACGGGATGGACGGGATGGATGAGATCACGGTCACCGGCAAGACGCTCATCGTGGAGGTGGAAGCAGGGGATACCAGGGAGTACGAGATATCCCCCGAAGACCTCGGCCTCGCCCCTCACGCCCCGGACGGCCTCCTCGGCGGCGACGCCCACCTGAACGCCCGCATCCTGCGCGACGTACTCCGCGGCGAGGAGCGGGGGGCCGCCAGAGACATCGTCCTCCTGAACGCCGGAGCCGCCGTCTACGTCTCCGGCAAAGCACAGGATCTCGAAGAGGGTCTGCGCCTGGCGGAAGAGTCCATAGGCAGCGGAGCCGCCATAGGCTCACTCGAGGACTTCGTCCACACGACCCGGCGCATCGCTGGCAAGGTATGAGCCGCGCTACAGTACTCGACGAGCTCGCCGCCGCCGCACTCCGCCGCGCCAAGAGACTCAAGGAGACCACGGACCTCGAGGTCCTCCACCAGCGAGCAATTCTCTTCGAGAAGCGGGACTTCGCCGGGGCGCTCGAAGCTTCCGGCCTCTCCGTCATCTCCGAGATCAAGCGCGCCTCGCCCTCGGCCGGCTTTATCCGCGAGGCTGACCCAGCCGAGTTGGGCGCCCGCTACGAGAGCGAGGGCGCGAGCTGCCTCTCCATCCTGACCGAGCCAGACCACTTCAAAGGCACCCTCGAGGACCTCGACGCCGCACGCAGGGCCACTGCACTGCCGGTGATCCGCAAGGACTTCACCGTGGATGAGGTACAGGTTCTCGAGGCGGGAACTCGCGCCGACGCCGTTCTCCTCATAGCGGCGCTCTTTGATGCCGCATCGCTCGCCCGCTACGTCTCCCTGGCCGCCGAGGTCGGCCTCACGCCGCTGGTGGAGATCCACGACGAGGAGGAGGCGGAGCTCTCGCTCGAGTCCGGCGCAAGGGTCATCGGCGTCAATAACCGGGATCTGCGGAACTTCACCGTGGACCTGGGTACTTTCGAGCGGCTCGCGTCTCGTCTTGTGGGCGCAACACTCGTCGCCGAGAGCGGCATCAAGACGGTAGAAGATGGTCGGCGGTTAAGGGAGGCGGGGGCCGACGCTGTTCTGGTTGGTGAGGGGGCGATGCGAGATCCCGCCCTCGTAGCGCGGCTGGCGTCGTTGCCGTAGGGGCGTTTGATCGGAGCGTTCGAGACCGTGCTCAACATCCGTATTGACGATGTTCGGAGCACTCCACGCTCGAAGGTGTGGCAACCCACTACGAACACGGCGTTCGCCCGTAGGCTGCTGCCAACTCGATAATAGGCTACTGGCAGGCACGCCCCGAATCGTTAACATCAGGTCCCCCATAAAGAGTAGAATCTCCCCATAATGGTGTTCACCAAGGTCTGTGGGATAACCAACCCCGGCGACGCTCGTGTGGCCGTCGACGCCGGGGCCGACGCGATCGGCCTGATCTTCGCCGAGAGCCCCCGCAAGGTCAGTCTCGAGGAGGCACGCAAGGTGAGCATCGCGCTGCCAGAGAACATCCTGAAAGTCGGCGTCTTCGTGGACGCGGAGCCCGATGAGGTGTTGCAGATTGCCCGCGAGGTCGGGCTGAATCTGGCGCAGCTGCACGGTGATGAGACGCCCGAGACACTTGCGGCCATACGAAACGCCGGTCTCCCGGTTATGAAAGCGCTCAGGGTGCGTAACACGGAGGCGCTCGGGGCGCTCGAAAGGTATGAGGCGGATCTGTTCATGCTGGATGCGTGGAGCGCGCGGGCGCGTGGAGGAACGGGAGAGACCTTCGATTGGGGGCTGGCGAAATCGGTGAAGGGGCGTGGTAACATCGTCGTCTCCGGGGGGTTGACGCCGGAGAACGTTCGGGAGGCCGTCGAGTTCTTCGAGCCGTACGGGGTCGACGCTTCGAGTTCTCTGGAGGAGAGGCCCGGAAAGAAAAGCGGCGAGCGGGTTCGGAGGTTCGTGCGTGCGGCAAAAGGTTGAGAGCGGATACTTCGGCGCCTTCGGCGGGCGCTACGTTCCCGAGACCCTGATCCACGCGCTCGAGGAGCTCGAAGAGGCCTACGAGCGCTACAGCGATGACCCTGAGTTCGTCGAAGAGCTCGACTCCCTCTCGCGGGACTTCGTAGGGCGCCCGACGCCGCTCATGTTCGCCTCGCACCTGACCGAGCGGTGGGGTGGAGCGAGGGTCTGGTTCAAGCGCGAGGACCTTGCGCACACGGGGGCGCACAAGATCAACAACACTCTGGGCCAGATCCTGCTAGCCGACAGGATGGGCAAGCGCCGCATCATCGCCGAGACCGGCGCCGGCCAGCACGGTGTCGCGGCCGCCACGGTCGCCGCCCTTTACGGGAAAGAGTGCGTTGTCTACATGGGCGAGGAGGACACGCGCCGACAGAGGCTCAACGTGGTGCGGATGAAGTTGCTCGGCGCCGAGGTCGTTCCGGTCCTGAGCGGTTCGCGTACGCTCAAGGATGCGGTAAACGAGGCGATCCGGGACTGGGTCACGAACGTCGAGGACACCCACTACATCATCGGGAGCGTCGTCGGGCCGAGCCCTTATCCGCGGATCGTGCGCGACTTCCAGAAGATAATCGGCCGCGAGCTGCAGGAGCAGGCCCGCGAGCGGTTCGGAGGGAACCCGGACGCGATCGTAGCCTGCGTCGGTGCGGGTTCGAACGCGATAGGGGCGTTTCACCCCTTTATCGGGCGCGAGGGCGTGAGCCTCATCGGGGTGGAGGCCGCGGGGCGCGGGCTCGCGAGCGGCGAGCACGGAGCATCTCTCGCGGAGGGACGCCTCGGCGTCTTGCACGGCGCCCTGAGCTACGTGTTGCAGACGGCGGGGGGGCAGATTCGGGAGGCGCACTCGATCTCCGCCGGACTGGACTACCCGGCGACCGGTCCGGAGCACGCCTACCTCAAGGACGAAGGGCTCGCCCACTATGCGAGCGTCACCGACGAGGAAGCCCTCGAAGCCTTCACTCTCTGCTCGCGCCTCGAAGGCATCATCCCGGCGCTCGAGACGGCGCACGCGATCTTCTACGCCGAGAGGGTGGCTAAGGAGCTCGGACCCGACAAGAACCTGGTCATAAACCTCTCGGGCCGCGGTGACAAGGACGTAGAGGTAGTGGCTGAAGCGCTGGGCATCGGTGCCGGCGAAGTGGAAGAAGCCTCCGGTGAAGGGTAGCGAGACACTCCGGTCGGCTTTTCGGAACGACGGGGTGGCGCTCATCCCGTACCTGACCGGTGGATATCCCTCCCTGGAGGGTGCGCGGGAGGTCGGGGAGGCCTACGTCGAGGCGGGGGCTGACGTGGTCGAGATCGGGGTCCCCTTTTCGGACCCTCTGGCCGACGGGCCGACGATCCAGGCCACCGCGACCCGGGCCCTCGAGAACGGGGCCGACCTGGACTACTGCCTGGAGCTCGCGAGCGGCTTTGCGGGTCGCGTGCCCGTGGTGTTCCTCCTTTATTTCAACGTGATCTTCGCTCGCGGCGTCGAGAAGTTCCTGCGCGACGCCGCCGCCGCAGGGGTCTCGGGGCTGGTGATCCCCGACCTCCCTGTGGACGAGGCCGGGGAGTTCGCACGGCGCTCCTCGGATGCCGGGGTCGCTTTCTGTCCGCTAGTGGCGCCGACCTCAACGGACGAGCGCCTCGAGCGGGTGGGCGAGCTGGCCACGGGGTTCGTCTACTGCGTCTCGGTGGCGGGGGTGACGGGCGTGCGCGACGCGCTGCCCCCCGGCGCTGTGGAGCTGTTGCGGCGGGTACGCTCGAAGGCCTACTCTCCGGTCGCCCTGGGGTTCGGAATCGGGTCGCCGGAGGCGGCCGCCGAGGCTGCTGCGGAGGCGGACGGCGTGATCATCGGGAGCAAGCTGATGCAGCTTGTCGGTGAACGTGGTGCGATGGAGGCGGGGACGTGGCTGCGCGGGGTGCGCGACGCGCTCTCGGGTGTCGTGAGGTCGGAGGGACGCTATCAGGAACTGGCTTAGCAAGCGGCGGGAGTACGCGCGGACGGTCCCGGAGACCGAGAGCGGGGTCGGCCCGATGGACGACGCGGGCTTCACCAAGTGCGAGCGGTGCGGGCAGCCGATCTACGAGAAGGATCTCTTGGCCCGGTTCAATGTCTGTCCTCACTGCGAGTTCCACTTTCCCTTGCCCGCGCCGGAGCGTATAAGGCTCCTCACGGACTCGGGCAGCTTCGAGGAGCGCGACCGGGATATGACGGCGGGGGACCTTTTGGGCTTCGAGGGGTACGAAGAGCGGCTCTCGCGGGCGAGAATAAACACCGGACTCTCCGACGCGGTCGTGAGCGGGGTCGGGAAGGTCGGGGGCAGGCCAGTGGCGCTCGCTGTCATGGACTTCCGGTTCATCGGGGGGTCGATGGGGAGCGTGGTCGGCGAGCGGGTCGCCCGGACCATCGAGCTCGCCTCAGCCGAAGGACTGCCGCTCGTGGCCGTCTCGGCCTCGGGGGGAGCCCGGATGTACGAGGGCGTCTACTCGCTGATGCAGCTGGCCAAGACGAGCGTCGCTCTCTCCAGGTACCTGGAAGGCTCGTTGCCCTACATCTCGGTGTTGACTGACCCGACCTTCGGAGGGGTTACGGCCTCCTTCGCCACGGCGGCGGACGTCATCATCGCCGAGCCTGGGGCCAGGATCGGGTTCGCGGGGGCGCGGGTCATCGAGCAGACGACGCGCGAGAGGCTGCCAGAGGGTTTCCAGACGGCCGAGTTCCAGAGAGACCATGGGATGGTGGACAGGATAGTGCACCGGCTTGCGCTCAAAGGCGACCTCGAGAGACTGCTGGGGTTCGTCGCGTGATCCTGGAGTTCGAGCGCCCCATAAGGGAGCTGGAAGAGCGGATCGCCGAGCTGCACCGGCTCGCGGGCCCGAGCGCCGGGTTGCAGGCGGAGATATCGCGCCTCGAAGGCGCGCTCGACGCCGCGAAGCGCCGGATCTACGCTAACCTCTCCCCATACCAGCGCGTGCAGGTCGCGCGCCACCCGGACCGCCCGAACTTCCGCGCCTACCGCGACGTGCTCTCCAACGACTTCT